>NZ_JXTH01000039.1 GCF_000836725.1 Anoxybacillus thermarum
GTCCAAGCGGGTTGAACAGGCCAAACGGAAGGCAGGACGGTTGTGGGCAGATGTGGTGCGTCAGAATCTACCGTGTCTGCAGCGGTCATCCGGGACGCCGATCCATCAAGCGTTGTCGGCGCTTCGGGATTTTGGTTGGGTGTAAAAAAATGGAATACAATATCATCACTTCAAGATGAGGGATGAGAGTCCAAAAGCGCTTACGATATCAATTCCTGAAAATGGTTCGCTAACTAGTGATTGACAACACCCGTAGTGAACCGAAAAAATGTTCTCCACAAAGTCTTGACTGACTCTTTGTGACCGAACGCATTGACATCGCGTTTTCACTATTGTATGCTTACAAAGGGATAAGGATAACCTTTTTAAAAATACAGTAAATTCTGAAAATGAAAAGTGAGGCTTTCGTATGCGACAACATGAGCGCCATCCGTTTCGAGCGATCGGTTTGATGACGGCCATCTCCTCTCAACTTGTCGGTTCCGTTTTAGTTGGGATTTTTGGAGGGCGTTTTGTCGACGAGCGTTTTGGTACCGAACCGCTTTTTTTAATTGTCGGTTTACTTCTCGGATTAGCGGCTGGTGTTTATGCGATGATTCGCCTCATTCGCTCATTTTTTTCAGGAGAGGAAAAATGAACGAGTTACAGCAACATTGGCGCCGTCACAAATCATACATACTATATTTGTTGTCGATTTACGTGTTAGGCTGGGCATTTACGCCTTATGAGCAAGCGTTTTCAAGTTTGCTTCTCGGGACGGTTATCAGCCTATATAACGGTTGGACGATGGTGCGGAAAGTGGAGCGGCTTGGACAAGCGGTTGCGTCTGGACAAAAAGCGCGCTCGCTTGGCATGATGTCGCGTATGGCAGCGGCAGTGCTTGCCGTATTTATTGCTTTTCGTTGGCCTGAACAGTTTTCTGTCGGGTGGATCGTATTGGGATTAATGACATCTTATGTTGTCATTATAATAGATTTCTTTTTCCAAAAAACAAAAGGGGAAGAGAGGTGAGTACAGATGCATCACGAAGCTCCTTTATACACGCTGTTTGGCTTAACATTTAACTTAGCCAACGTATTAATGATTACGGTTACATCCGTCATCGTCTTTGTCATTGCCGTATTAGCTACGCGCAACTTAGCGATGAAGCCAACAGGAATGCAAAACTTTCTTGAATGGGTTATGGATTTTGTCAAAGGAATTATTAAAAGCAACATGGATTGGAAAACAGGTGGACGCTTTCATATGCTTGGCATGACGCTCATCATGTACATTTTTGTAGCGAACATGCTCGGTCTGCCGTTTTCAGTCGTCATCGACAATAAGCTATGGTGGAAATCACCGACAGCAGATCCAGTCGTGACGTTGACGTTGGCGACGATGGTTGTCGCGCTATCGCATTACTATGGCATTAAGCTTAACGGGTTTAAAGAATATGCAAAAGGATTCGTTAGCCCGATGCCAATTTTGTTCCCATTAAAAATTATTGAAGAATTTGCGAATACATTAACGCTCGGTCTCCGTCTATACGGAAACATTTTTGCGGGTGAAATTTTGTTGGCGCTCTTAGCGGGAAGTTTAGCGACAGGAGTCGGCGGAACGATTGCGGCGATCATTCCAACGATTGCATGGCAAGGATTTAGTATTTTCGTCGGCGCCATCCAAGCGTTTATTTTCACGATGTTAACAATGGTTTATATGGCGCACAAAGTGAGTCATGACCATTAATTTTTAATACACATTCATTTCAACATAAAAAATTGAAGGAGGACTTTTCAAATGGGTGTATTAGCAGCTGCAATTGCAATTGGTTTAGCGGCACTTGGTGCTGGTATTGGTAACGGTTTAATCGTATCTCGTACAGTAGAGGGAATTGCACGTCAACCAGAGGCGCGCGGTATGTTACAAACAACAATGTTTATCGGGGTAGCGTTAGTCGAGGCGATTCCGATCATCGCGGTCGTTATCGCGTTCATGGTTCAAGGTCGTTAAAACTGAGCGCTCGTTCGAAACGAGCGGTAACTGCATACGGAAACGAAACTCGTTCAACAATGGCGAAGATCATTCCATGAGAACCTTCGCCATTCCTTTATGTTCGTACGCACACGTTCCGACTAGTATTCGGGCGATTTTTGAAGGGAGTGAAACGCGCGGTGGTAAACATGTTTGTATTAGGCGCTGGTGGACATGGGTTCAACGGCGGCGATATCGCATTCCAATTAGTCATGTTCCTATTGCTTATGTTTTTGCTTCGCAAATATGCGTTCGGTCCATTAATGGGCGTCATGAAACAGCGCGAAGAGCATATTGCGAACGAAATTGAGCAAGCAGAAAAGCATCATCAAGAAGCGAAAAAGCTTGCAGAAGAGCAACGTGAATTAATGAAAAAGTCACGCCAAGAGGCGCAAGCGCTGATTGAAGAAGCTCGCAAGCTTGGTGAAGAGCAAAAAGAGCAAATCATTCAAGCCGCTCGTCAAGAAGCAGAGCGCTTGAAAGAGGCAGCGAAAAAAGAAATCGCCCAAGAAAAAGAACAGGCGATGGCAGCGTTGCGTCAACAAGTGGCTTCTTTATCTGTACTTATTGCATCAAAAGTCATTGAAAAAGAGTTGAGCGAACAAGATCAAGCGAAGCTGATTAGCGAGTACATTCAAGAGGTAGGAGAAAGCCGATGAACAAACAAGTCGTAGCGAAACGATATGCGTCGGCACTTTTTGAAATTGCGAAAGAACAGCAGCTTCTTGATCAGCTCGAACAAGAACTTCGCGTCGTCAAACAAGTGTTTGCACAAAATGAAGCGCTTCTTTCTGTGCTAAACCATCCAAAAATTGCGCTAACGAAAAAGAAAGCGCTCGTCCAAGAAGCGTTTGCGAACATTTCGACGGTATTGCAACATACGCTCATGTTGCTTTTAGATCGCCATCGCATCGACATCGTGAACGAGCTGGCAGATGCGTTTATTGCGCTAGCAAATGAAGCGCGCGGTGTAGCTGAGGCGATCGTTTATTCGGCTCGTCCGTTAACGGAAGACGAAACGAATGCGCTTGCAGACGTGTTTGCGAAAAAAGTTGGCGTCGACGCGCTTCGCGTTACAAACGTCGTTGATAAAGATGTGATCGGCGGCGTCAAAGTGCGCATCGGAAACCGCATTTTTGACGGAAGCGTCAGCGGAAAATTAGCAAGATTACAGCGACAGTTAACTCGCTAACATTCATAGATAGGGGTGAAATGCATGAGCATCAAAGCGGAAGAAATTAGCGCGCTGATAAAAAAGCAAATTGAAAACTATCAGTCTGAAATCGAAGTGAGCGATGTCGGTACAGTCATTCAAGTTGGTGACGGAATCGCTCGTGCTCATGGCCTCGACAACGTCATGTCAGGAGAGCTTGTTGAGTTTGCCAACGGCGTCATGGGATTGGCGCTAAACTTAGAAGAAAACAACGTCGGTATCGTTATTTTAGGACCGTACACAGGCATTAAAGAAGGCGACGAAGTACGTCGTACAGGTCGCATCATGGAAGTGCCAGTAGGTGAAGCGTTAATCGGTCGCGTGGTGAATCCATTAGGTCAACCAGTCGACGGACTTGGCCCAATTGAGACGACAGAAACTCGTCCAATTGAAAGCCCGGCGCCTGGCGTTATGGACCGTAAATCTGTCCATGAGCCACTACAAACGGGAATTAAGGCGATTGACGCGCTTGTGCCAATTGGTCGCGGTCAACGTGAGTTAATTATCGGAGACCGTCAAACAGGGAAAACGTCCGTTGCAGTAGATACAATCATTAACCAAAAAGGGAAAAACATGATTTGTATTTATGTGGCGATCGGACAAAAAGAATCAACAGTTCGTAACGTCGTTGAAACGTTGCGTAAATACGGTGCATTAGATTACACAATCGTCGTTACAGCGTCTGCGTCACAGCCAGCTCCGCTTTTATTCTTAGCACCATATGCGGGCGTAACGATGGGCGAATACTTCATGTACAAAGGACAACACGTTCTTGTTGTATATGATGACTTATCAAAACAAGCGGCAGCTTATCGTGAGCTTTCGTTATTATTACGCCGTCCGCCAGGCCGTGAAGCGTATCCGGGTGACGTATTCTACTTGCATTCTCGCTTGCTTGAGCGCGCAGCAAAATTAAGCGATGCAAAAGGTGCAGGTTCATTAACAGCGTTGCCGTTCGTTGAAACACAAGCGGGCGACATTTCAGCATACATTCCAACGAACGTCATTTCCATTACAGACGGACAAATTTTCTTGCAGTCTGATTTGTTCTTCTCGGGTGTGCGTCCAGCGATTAACGCCGGTCTTTCTGTATCGCGCGTCGGTGGGGCAGCACAAATTAAAGCGATGAAAAAAGTATCTGGTACGTTGCGTCTTGACTTAGCGGCATACCGCGAGTTAGAGGCGTTCGCGCAGTTCGGTTCGGACCTTGATAAAGCGACACAAGCGAAACTTGCTCGCGGTGCGCGCACAGTTGAAGTGTTAAAACAAGGCTTACATGAGCCGCTACCAGTTGAAAAACAAGTAGCGATTATTTACGCATTAACACGCGGCTTTTTAGATGACATTCCAGTAGAAGACATTCGCCGCTTTGAAAAAGAGTTCCATGCATGGTTAGACAAAGACGAAAACGGTCAAAAACTGATGGAACACATTCGCACAACAGGCGATCTTCCAAACGAAGAAGACTTCAACAAAGCGATTGAAGCGTTCAAAAAGACGTTTGTTGTATCGGAGTAAGAAAAGTGAGCGGAACAGCCGAGCTGTTCCGTCCCCTTTCAACAATTGAGCGAAAAAGGTGGTGAAACCTTTGGGAGCATCGTTACGCGATATAAAAGCGCGCATTAACACGACAAAGAAGACGAGCCAAATTACAAAAGCGATGGAAATGGTCTCGGCATCAAAATTAAACCGTGCGGAACATAATGCAAGATCGTTTACGCCGTATATGGAAAAAATTCAAGAGGTCGTAGCGAGCGTTGCGCTCGGAAGCAACGACGCTTCTCATCCGATGCTTGTGAAGCGCCCAGTAAAAAAGACGGGATATTTAGTGATTACATCTGACCGTGGCTTAGCTGGCGCCTACAACAGCAACGTGCTTCGTACCGTTTTTCAAACGATTCAAGAACGTCACCGTTCGACAGAAGAATATGCGATTATTGCGATCGGTCGCGTCGGCTTAAATTTCTTTAAACGCCGCAACATTCCGGTAGCTTTACATATTACCGGTTTGCCAGATCAACCAACGTTTGCGGACATTAAAGAAATTGCGAACAAAACGGTGAACATGTTCGCAGATGGTACGTTTGATGAGTTGTATATGTTTTACAATCATTTCGTCAGCGCCATCCAACAAGATGTGACGGAGAAAAAGCTGTTGCCGTTAACTGATTTAGCGTCGGAGAAAAAGTTAACAACTTATGAATTTGAACCGTCACAAGAAGAAATTTTAGAAGTGTTGTTGCCGCAATACGCTGAAAGCTTAATTTATGGCGCGTTGCTCGATGCGAAAGCGAGCGAGCATGCTGCGCGGATGACAGCGATGAAAAACGCAACAGACAATGCAAAAGAATTGATTCGGACACTTACGCTTTCTTACAACCGCGCCCGTCAAGCTGCAATTACGCAAGAAATTACAGAGATTGTGGCCGGAGCGAACGCCTTGCAATAGCTTAAGCAGTTAGTTAGGAGGGAAAACGATGGCAAAAGGACGCGTTATTCAAGTTATGGGTCCTGTTGTAGACGTAAAGTTCGAAGACGGACACTTACCTGCGATTTACAACGCCCTAAAAATTAAACATAAAGCGCGTAACGAAAAAGAAGTCGATATCGACTTAACGTTAGAAGTAGCCCTTCACCTTGGGGATGACACAGTGCGCACTATTGCGATGTCAACGACTGACGGATTAGTGCGTGGAATGGAAGTCATCGATACGGGAGCACCGATTTCTGTTCCTGTCGGTGAAGTCACGCTCGGACGCGTATTTAACGTATTAGGAGAGCCGATTGACTTAGGAGAAGAAATTCCAGCAGACGCTCGTCGCGATGCAATTCACCGTCCAGCACCAAAATTCGAACAACTTTCCACACAAGTTGAAATTCTTGAAACAGGAATTAAAGTTGTAGACCTTCTTGCCCCTTATATTAAAGGTGGAAAAATCGGCTTGTTCGGTGGTGCAGGGGTAGGAAAAACGGTTTTAATCCAAGAGTTAATTAACAACATCGCGCAAGAGCACGGTGGTATTTCCGTATTCGCCGGCGTTGGTGAGCGTACGCGCGAAGGAAATGACTTGTACCATGAAATGAAAGACTCTGGCGTTATTAACAAAACAGCGATGGTATTCGGTCAGATGAACGAGCCACCTGGAGCACGTATGCGCGTTGCGTTAACAGGATTAACAATGGCGGAATATTTCCGTGATGAGCAAGGACAAGACGTATTGTTCTTCATCGACAACATTTTCCGTTTCACGCAAGCAGGTTCAGAAGTTTCCGCCCTACTAGGACGCATGCCTTCAGCGGTAGGTTACCAACCAACACTTGCGACAGAAATGGGTCAATTACAAGAGCGTATTACATCAACAGCTGTCGGTTCGGTTACGTCGATCCAAGCGATTTACGTTCCAGCGGACGACTACACTGACCCAGCACCAGCGACAACGTTTGCGCACTTAGATGCGACAACAAACTTAGAGCGTAAATTATCAGAGATGGGTATTTACCCAGCGGTAGACCCGCTTGCATCGACATCTCGTGCGCTTTCACCAGAAATTGTTGGAGAAGAGCATTACCAAGTGGCGCGCAAAGTGCAACAAACGTTGCAACGCTATAAAGAATTACAAGACATTATCGCGATCCTTGGTATGGATGAGCTTTCAGAAGAAGATAAACTTGTCGTTCATCGCGCTCGTCGCATTCAGTTCTTCTTATCACAAAACTTCCACGTCGCTGAACAGTTTACAGGGCAACCAGGTTCATACGTTCCTGTAAAAGAGACAGTTCGTGGCTTTAAAGAAATTTTGGAAGGAAAATATGACCATCTTCCAGAAGATGCGTTCCGCTTAGTTGGCCGCATTGAAGAAGTAATTGAAAAAGCGAGAAAAATGGGCGTAGAAGTTTAATAAGGGACCGAGGAGGATTTTTTCATGAAGACGATTAAAGTCAGTGTCGTAACTCCGGACGGCCCAGTGTATGAAGCGGATGTGGAAATGGTAAGCGCTAAAGCGCAAAGCGGCGAACTCGGCGTGTTGCCAGGGCACATTCCGATGGTCGCACCGCTAGAAATTGGCGCGGTTCGTTTAAAAAAAGGAAACGCGACTGAACTTGTGGCGGTGAGCGGCGGCTTTTTAGAAGTTCGCCCTGATCGTGTGACGATTTTAGCGCAAGCAGCAGAACGAGCAGAAAATATTGACGTTGCGCGCGCAAAAGCGGCGAAAGAGCGGGCTGAACGCCGCTTGCAAGCGAAACAAGATGATATTGATCATAAACGGGCGGAATTAGCTTTACGTCGCGCAATTAACCGTTTAAATGTTGCGAATCGCAATTTTTAACCCTAGGAGCATCGTCTCTTAGGGTTTTTTTGTTTATTTTTGGAACAAGTTTTATCGACACATATGTGAAGAAGTGATATAATGTTATCGGTTACAGTCGTAATAGTATGACGTTTTCGAAAAATGTGTATAAAGTCACAAAGGGGTGGGACATCGTTGAATGTTTATGTAAACAGTTATGTAGTCGTCTTTGTGTTTCTTTGTTTAGGCATTTTACTTCCAATCGTTGCGCTTACGGCAGGGCGTTTTCTTCGTCCGCATGCGCCAAATGCAGCGAAACAAACAACGTACGAAAGCGGATTAGATCCGTTCCACGATTCACGCGTGCAGTTTAACATACGGTATTATATTTTTGCGTTACTGTTCGTCATTTTTGACGTAGAGACTGTATTTTTATATCCGTGGGCGGTGGCGTTTGAAAAGCTTGGTGCATTTGCGCTCATTGAAATGCTCATTTTCGTCGTCATGTTGTTGATTGGACTTCTGTATGCTTGGAAGAAGAAGGTGTTAAAATGGATGTAAAATTATTGAACGTATCAGATCAAGAAATGGAAGAAATGCGTCGCAACGTTTTTTTAACGACGTTAGAACAGCTCAAAGCATGGGCGCGCAGCAACTCGTTATGGCCGCTCACGTTCGGTCTTGCCTGTTGTGCGATTGAAATGATGGGGGTTGGCTCTTCGCATTACGATTTAGATCGTTTTGGTTCTTTTTTCCGTACATCCCCTCGTCAATCAGACGTCATGATCGTTTCAGGAACGGTGACGAAAAAAATGGCGCCAATTGTTCGGCGTTTATACGATCAAATGCCTGAACCGAAATGGGTCATTGCGATGGGATCTTGTGCGACAGCAGGCGGTCCGTATGTGAAATCGTATTGCGTCGTAAAAGGTGTCGATCAAATTGTACCGGTTGACGTATATATTCCAGGCTGTCCGCCAAATCCAGCTGCATTGATTTATGGCATTAACAAACTAAAAGAAAAAATTCGCTACGAAGCGAAAACAGGAAAGAAGGTGCTGTAAATGAGTGATGAAAAAGATTTACAGCAACTAAAAAAAGAGGCGGCGGAACGGGCGAAACAATTAGCGAAAGAGCGACTTGCGGCGAAGCAAGCAGCGGAACAAACTGAGCCTCCGCTCGAAGGTGAAGACGATCTTGCCCTAGCGAAGAAAAAAGCGGCGGCAGCAGCGAAAGCGAAAGCGGCAGCGTTAGCAAAACAAAAAGCGGCAGAATCAGGGGGATTAAGCGAAGAAGAATTGGCGAAGAAAAAAGCGGCGGCAGCAGCGAAAGCAAAAGCGGCAGCGTTAGCAAAACAAAAAGCGGCAGAATCAGGGGGATTAAGCGAAGAAGAATTGGCGAAGAAAAAAGCGGCGGCAGCAGCGAAAGCAAAAGCGGCAGCGTTAGCAAAACAAAAAGCGGCAGAATCAGGGGAATTAAGCGAAGAAGAATTGGCGAAGAAAAAAGCGGCAGCAGCGGCGAAAGCGAAAGCGGCAGCGTTAGCAAAACAAAAAGCGGCGGAGTCAGGGGAATTAAGCGAAGAAGAATTGGCGAAGAAAAAAGCGGCGGCAGCGGCGAAAGCGAAAGCGGCAGCGTTAGCAAAACAAAAAGCGGCAGAATCAGGGGGATTAAGCGAAGAAGAATTGGCGAAGAAAAAAGCGGCGGCAGCGGCGAAAGCAAAAGCGGCAGCGTTAGCAAAACAAAAAGCGGCAGAATCAGGGGGATTAAGCGAAGAAGAATTGGCGAAGAAAAAAGCGGCGGCAGCGGCGAAAGCAAAAGCGGCAGCGGCAGCAAAAGCAAAAAGTGCAGATGTCGCTGAAGAAGAGGAAAAACCGTCACCAAATCAGCCATATCTCGACAAATACGTCAAAGTCATTGAAGAACATCTCGGAAAAGACGTATTAGAAAACGCTTACATCAATCGTTTGTCGAAAGACGTGCCGACGCTCGTTGTAAAAAAAGATACATATTTTAAAGTGGCTGAGTTTTTAAAATATAATGAGCAGCTAAGTTTTGATTATTTATCAGAATTGCACGGAACGGACTTTCAAACGCATATGGAAGTATATGTGCACTTATATTCGTATAAAAATCGCCAATCCGTTGCGTTGAAAGTAAAAATTGATCGCGATCAACCGGTCATTGACTCGCTCGTTCCGCTTTGGCCAGGAGCAAATTGGCCGGAGTGTGAGGCGTATGATTTGCTTGGCATTCGCTTTGAAGGCCATCCACAACTCATTCGCATTTTCTTAGGGGAAAACTGGGTCGGCTATCCGCTTCGGAAAGATTACGAGCCGTACGATATGGAGGGTTAAGGCGTGCTGAGAACAGAGGAGATGCTTTTAAACGTCGGACCGCAACATCCGAGCACACACGGCGTGTTTCGTCTCGTGTTAAAAATCGATGGGGAAATCATTAAGGAAGCGACTCCTGTCATCGGTTATCTTCACCGCGGGACAGAAAAAATCGCAGAAAATTTGCAGTATACACAAATCATTCCATACACTGATCGCATGGACTATTTATCAGCGATGACGAACAACTACGTCATTTGTCACGCAGTAGAAACGATGATGGGCATTGAAGTGCCGGAGCGTGCTGAGTATTTACGCGTGCTTGCCATGGAGCTCGGCCGCATTGCGAGCCATCTCGTTTGGTGGGGGACGTATTTGCTTGATATTGGTGCAGTCAGTCCGTTTTTATATGCGTTTCGTGAGCGGGAAATGATTATTAATCTATTAAACGAACTATCAGGTGCGCGCTTAACGTTTAACTACATGCGTGTGGGCGGCGTGAAATGGGATGCGCCAGACGGATGGATTGATAAAGTAAAACAGTTCGTTCCATATATGCGTAAACAGCTAGAAGGCTACCATGAACTTGTGACGGGAAATGAAATTTTCCGCAACCGTGTCATCGGAGTTGGCAAGTACACGAAAGAAGAGGCGTTAGCATATTCGCTAAGCGGCGTCAATTTGCGTTGTACCGGTGTGAAATGGGATTTACGAAAAGACGAACCATATTCTATTTATGATCGATTTGATTTCGATGTTCCTGTACGTACAGAAGGGGATTGTTTTGCGCGCTATGAATGCCGCCTTGCTGAAATTGAGCAATCGCTTCGTATTATCGAGCAAGCGTGCGAGCAGTTTCCAGATGACGGTGAGATTATGGCGAAAGTGCCGAAAATTATTAAAGCGCCACCGGGAGAGGCGTATGTGCGCATCGAGTCGCCGCGTGGGGAAATTGGTTGTTATATTGCGAGCGACGGGAAAAAAGAGCCGTACCGCTTAAAATTCCGTCGACCGTCATTTTATAATTTACAAATCCTTCCGAAACTATTAAAAGGGGAAAATATCGCGAATTTAATTGCGATACTTGGCGCGATTGATATCGTGCTTGGGGAGGTCGATGGATGATGATGGAACAACTTTTGCAGTCGACGCCAAGCTGGACGAATGTTGCCATTTTCTTTGCGATTGGCGTTGGACTATTGCTCGTTGTATTAGGATTTGTCACGTACGGCATTTTAGCGGAACGAAAAGTGATGGGATTTATGCAAGGCCGTATCGGTCCGAACCAAGTTGGAGGACGCTGGGGGTTGCTGCAAACGGTGGCTGACGTGCTAAAGCTATTGTTAAAAGAAGATACGATTCCAAAAGCAGCCGATCGCCCGTTGTTTATTTTAGCACCGGTCATCGCGTTTGCCCCTGCGTTTATGGTGCTTGCCGCACTCCCGTTTACCGATGCATTGCAATTTGCTGATATTGGCGTCGGGCTATTGTATTACATCGCCGTTTCCGGATTAACGACAATCGGAGTGGTGACAGGCGCATGGGCATCGAACAACAAATATGCCTTGCTTGGAGGCATGCGCGCAGCTGCGCAAATGATTTCATACGAAGTGCCGCTTGTCATGTCTGTCATTGGTGTTATTTTGTTGTCGGGAAGCTTAAACTTAAACGATATTGTCGAAGCGCAAAAAGATGTATGGTTTATCGTTGTTCAACCGATCGGCTTTCTCGTTTTTCTTGTCGCCGCTGTGGCGGAGTTAAACCGGACGCCGTTTGACTTGCCGGAAGCAGAATCGGAACTTGTTGCAGGATTCCATGTCGAATATTCCGGATTCCGTTGGGCGTTTTTCATGCTCGCAGAGTACGTGTACTTTTTTGCGATGGCAGCATTAACGACGGTGCTCTTTTTAGGAGGATGGCATCCGCTTCCGTTTCTCGGCTTTATTCCAGGTGCCGTTTGGTTTGCGTTAAAGTTTAGTCTTGTTGTCTTCTTATTCATTTGGTTTCGCATTACGTTTCCGCGTGTGCGTGCCGATCAATTGATGGAGTTTGGTTGGAAAGTGTTATTGCCTGTTGCGCTCGTCAATATTTTTGCCACAGCTCTTGTGAAACAACTATTTTTTTAAATAAAAGGTGGGTGGGCAGAAATGCTCGGTTTAATGAAAGGATTAGCGTATACGCTCAAAAACTTAACAAAAGAAAAAGTGACGTACGATTATCCGAATGAACCGCTTCCGCTTCCGGATCGCTTTCGCGGCATTCAAAAGTTTTATCCGGAAAAATGTATCGTTTGCAATCAGTGCGCAAACATTTGCCCGACCGACTGTATTCAGCTGACGGGCAAAAAACATCCGGATCCGACGAAAAAAGGAAAAATTATTGATACGTATGACATTAACTTTGAAATTTGCATTTTATGCGATTTATGTACGGAAGTATGTCCGACTGAGGCGATTGTCATGACGAACAACTTTGAATTAGCGGAATATAGCCGCGATGAATTATTTAAAGATTTAACTTGGCTTGATGAAAACGATACGAACGTGCGGAAGGTGAATAAGCCATGAGTGGACAATATCTCGCATTTTTCGTTCTTGCGCTCATTGCGCTTGGTGGCGGCGTATTTATGTTAAATTTAAACAAAGTTGTTCATATGGTCGTCGCGCTCGTTTTTACGTTCGTCAGCATCGCCGGCATTTACGTTCTTTTATCGGCTGAATTTGTGGCGGCCGTCCAAGTGCTCATTTACTCTGGCGCGATTACAATTATTATGTTGTTCGGCATTATGCTTACGCGCCACCAAGATGACGGCCAATCGACAGGCAGCCCGCTTCGAAAAGCATTCGCCCTACTCGGTACGGTTGCTTTTGGTGCGGTGATGTACATCGGCATTCGCACGCTTGACTTTGGCAGCGAAGCAGTTGGACTTCATGATAAAAATACGGAACAAATCGGAATCGCCCTCTATTCGAAGTACGTCATTCCGTTTGAACTTGCGTCCGTTTTATTGCTCGTCGCCCTTGTTGGCGCCGTCATTTTAGCGAAAAAAGATGATAAGGAGGCGGGAGAATGAATGTACCGTTATCCGCCTATCTCGTATTTGCGCTTTTATTGTTTTGCATCGGATTGTACGGAGCGTTAACGAAACGCAATACAGTCATTGTGCTTATTTGTATCGAGCTCATGTTAAATGCCGTGAACGTCAACTTAGTTGCATTTAGCAAATACGGGGTAAATCCAGGCATTACAGGTCAAGTATTTTCGCTCTTTACCATTACGGTTGCCGCAGCGGAAGCAGCAGTCGGTTTAGCTATTTTAATTGCGTTATACCGCAATCGCAAAACGATTCATATTGATGAAGTCGATTCGATGAAACGATAAAGGATGGGAAACAAAGGGGTTACATATAAATGCACCTGAAAAAGGGGATGATTGAACGATGATGGAAAACGCATGGCTCATACCGCTTTTTCCGTTCGTCTCGTTTATTGTGCTGCTTGTTGTTGGCAAGCAGTTAAAAGAACGAAGCGCGTATGTCGGAATGTTGTTGACGCTTCTTTCGCTCGTCTTCGCCCTCGGGACGTTGTACGAGCGCTGGGCGGAGCCAACATATAAACAAGCATACACATGGTTAACAATCGGGGATGTGCATTTGACGGTCGGTTTTGAAGTGAACGCATTAAATGCTCTCATGCTCGTTGTTGTATCGCTTGTTAGTTTTCTCGTACATACGTATGCGAAAGGATATATGCACGGTGATGAGCGCTTCCCGGTATTTTACGCCTACTTAGGTTTATTTACATTTGCGATGCTCGGGCTTGTCGTATCACCAAATTTACTGCAAACGTATATTTTTTGGGAACTTGTCGGCCTCGGTTCGTTCTTACTCATCGGATTTTATTTTTACAAAGAAGAAGCGAAAGCTGCAGCGAAAAAAGCGTTTATTATGACGCGCATCGGGGACGTTGGCTTATTGATCGGCATGATTTTATTGTTCCTTGAAGTAAAAAGTTTTGAATACGAGGCTATTTTTGCTGCGTTACAACAAGGGGATGTTTCAACGACAATTATTACGTTAAGCGCCATTCTCATTTTTATCGGTGCGATTGGAAAATCGGGTCAATTTCCGCTTCATACATGGCTTCCAGATGCGATGGAAGGTCCGACTCCTGTATCGGCATTAATTCATGCGGCAACGATGGTCGCTGCCGGGGTATATTTAGTTGCGACGCTGTTTCCGCTTTATGAAGCAAGTGAAGTTGCGATGACGACCGTTGCTTACGTCGGAGGGTTTACCGCCATTTTTGCAGCGTCAATCGGCTTAGTGCAAACGGACATTAAACGTGTGCTTGCCTATTCGACTGTTAGCCAGCTCGGTTACATGATGTTAGCGCTCGGCTCTGCTGGGTACGTGGCAGGCGTCTTTCACTTAATGACACACGCCTTTTTTAAAGCATTGCTTTTCTTAGCGGCAGGTAGTGTCATTCATGCAGTGCATACGCAAAACATTGAACAAATGGGCGGGTTATGGAAAAAAATGAAATGGACCGCTCCGCTCTTTTTAATCGGAACGTTAGCCATTAGCGGATTTCCGTTTTTCTCAGGCTTTTTCAGCAAAGATGAAATTTTAATTGCGGCGTGGACGCACGGGCATGTCGGTTTATTTGTTGTCGCTGTTATTGCTGCCTTTTTCACAGCGTTTTATATGTTTCGTTTATTTTTCCTTGTGTTTGCGGGTGAAGGGCGGACGGCAAATGACGATGTACACGAATCACCGATGGTCATGGTGTTTCCGATGATCGTACTTGGTGCGTTGGCAGTCGTTTCTGGTTACGTCCAAACACCGTGGGGAGCGTTTTTAGGAGAGTGGTTGACAGAAGGAACGAATTGGCATGCACATATGGAAGGTCCGAGCTGGATTATGATTGTAGCGACCGTTGTTTCTTTATGCGGAATTGCTCTCGCATGGCTCATATATGGCAAACGAGTGATCGCTCGCGATTGGCTATCATCGCGTTTTCCAATGACGTACAATGTGCTCATGAACAAATATTACATCGATGAGTTTTACGGATTGACAGTCATCCGTGCAACGTCATTTGTTAGCTTATTGTTTGAGTATATTGACCGTTTCCTCATCGAAGGAGTGGCTCAACTATTTGCCGCAACTGCGCGCGGCATCGGACGAATCGGTTCACGTTTACAAAACGGTCAAGTACAAATGTACGGTACGGTGACGATTGTTGCTTTAGCGATTCTCGTCGTCATTTTTGCGGTGACAGGGGGGTATTTATAATGCAGCCATACTTTTTATCGCTCTTAATTTTCTCCCCGCTTTTAGGCATACTCGTTCTTTCGCTCCTTTCGAAAGAACAAGAAAAAGCGATTAAATGGCTTGGTGTTTTAGCGACGTTGCCATCGTTATGTTTATCGTTATTTGCGTTTTGGCAATATCAAAACGGCTATGATATAAGCAAATTAGCGGAAAAACGGTCATGGATTCAATTTGGCGAGTTTCCGTTTTTAAAGGAAACAGATTTTACTGTCGCATATGAACTTCATGTGGACGGTTTTGCGCTTGTTATGATCGTTTTAACGACTGTTTTAGCGACGCTTGCTGCGATTGCTTCGATGTTCATTCAAAAAGAATGGAAAGGATATTTTCAACTGTTTTTATTGCTTGAAATCGGTATGCTCGGCGTGTTTGCCGCAAGCAACCTTGTGCTCTTTTTCATCTTTTTCGAGCTGACGCTTATTCCGATGTTTTTCCTCATCGGAAAATGGGGATATTTCGAAAAAGAAAAAGCTGCATATAGCTATTTAATTTATAACGGGCTCGGCTCAGCCGTTTTATTGATCGTCATTGCCGTGTTGTTTGCGCGCACGGGCACATCGAATATCGCTGAGCTGCACCACATATTAACGGATCCGATGGCACAAACGATTTCGCCAATTTCCGACGCGCTTCGCTACGGGTTGTTTCTTGCGCTGCTAGTTGCATTTGGAGTAAAGCTTCCGATCGTGCCGCTTCATCGCTGGATGTTGCACGTGCACGTACAAGCGCCACCATCTGTCGTTATGCTGCATGCAGGGGTTTTGTTAAAAATTGGTGCTTTCGGTCTCGTTCGCTTTGCGTTCGGATTATTTCCCGGGCAATTCCAACAATTTTCGACATGGCTCATCGTTTTAGGTGTCGTCAACTTGTTGTACGGTGCGTTTTTAGCACTGAGACAAACCGACTTTAAAATGGTGCTTGCTTATTCGAGTGTGTCGCATATGGGCATTGTATTAATCGGACTCGGTTCGCTCACTGAGGCAGGAATACAAGGAGCGATTTTCCAAGCGGTGTCGCACGGATTTATCGCTGCGTTTTTATTCTTCTTCGTCGGTGTCATGTACGAAAGAACGCGCACGACGACGCTTGCTCGTTTAGGGGGGCTGGCGAAGACAATGCCGTACGTATCAGGATTTATTCTTGCTGGGGCGATGGCTTCGCTCGGTTTGCCAGGAACGTCTGGATTTATTAGCGAGTTTATGGCGTTCGTTGGGGCGTTTCAAGCAGAACCGCTGCTCGCCGCGATCGGTACGCTCGGCATTATTATGACAGCTGTATATTTATTACGCGCTGTTCTCAGCATGACATTCGGGCAAACAAAGGTGACAAACGTGTCCGATTTACGTGGGATTGAATGGGTACCAGCGATTAGTTTACTGTTGCTTATTATCATCATCGGAGTATATCCGAACGTCTTGGCGATGCCGCTACAAACGACGATTGAAACGATGATGAACGGGTTAGGGGGTTGATGAGGAGATGGATTTTGAAACATTACTTAGCTATGAATGGGGCGTCATGATGCCGGAATTTATTATTCTCGGCGTAGCCGTTGCGCTCTCGCTCATCGACCTATTTATGCCAGAAAACCGAAATCGGCAACTGCTTGGCTTATTCGCTTTTGTTGGCGTCGCCGTTTCATTCGCTTCACTGCTCGGTTTATGGACGAGTGATGTCACATCCATTTTAGGCGATACGTTCCGTCTTGATTCGTTTGCCAAATCGTTTAAAGCGTTATTGCTGATTGGTAGTGCGCTCGTGTTATTGCTTTCGATTCATTATGAGCCGAAAGAGCGCATCGCATATCGTGGCGAATTTTATTACTTATTTTTAACAGCGCTTCTCGGCGCAATGATGATGGCATCAAGCGGAGATCTCATTACATTGTTTGTCGGGCTTGAGCTATTGTCGATTTCTTCTTATATTCTCGTCGCGATTCGAAAAAAACATACACTCGCAAATGAAGCGGCGTTAAAATACGTCATTACTGGAGGCATTGCAACGGCGATTACGTTGTTCGGGATGAGCTACATATTTGGCTTCACCGGATCGACGAATATAAAAGAAATTGCCTTGCAGCTTGCGAGTACGTACGATGAAAACCATCAGTACATTTTATCGCTCGCCTTTTTGCTTACGTTCGTCGGGTTATCGTTTAAACTAGCATCGGCTCCGTTTCATATGTGGGCACCTGACGTATATCAAGGTGCGACGACGCCTGTTGTTTCTTTTTTAAGCGTCGTCTCTAAAACAGCTGGATTTGTCATCGTCTTGCGCGTCATCGTTTCCGTCTTTGCGCAAACGCCAACAGGAAGTTCGGCTTCGATGCTCATGACGCTTGCGCCATATATCGCCTTTTTAGCAGGAGCAACGATGATTATCGGCAATACGATTGCGCTTCGACAACGAAACGTCAAGCGCATGCTAGCATATTCGAGCATCGCACATGCGGGATACGTGCTCGTTGCTTTCGCAAGCTTATCGATGTTTATGTTTGAAGCGATTTGGTTTTACTTGTTCGCGTACGTATTTATGACGATCGGGGCGTTTGCGATTTTGCAAGTCGTTTCTCAACATCATGATGACGAAGACATTAGCATATTTGCTGGCTTATATCGACGCTCGCCGTTTATGGCGGTGGCGATGACGATCTTTTTACTATCGCTTGCAGGTATTCCGGGGACAGCTGGGTTTATCGGAAAAATGAACATTTTCCTCGGCGCATTTGTCGTTGAACCAGCTCATTACGTGCTTGCATCAATAATGGTAGTTACGACCGTCATCTCGTACGTATATTACTTTGGCATTTTCGTCCAAATGTTTTTCCGACCTGTCGAACATACGGATCAATTACAATGGCCGCCTGGGGTCATTGCTGTGGTTGTCATTTGTATCGTCGGTACGTTGTTGTTAGGGGTGTTTCCAAACTTTGCTTACGATTGGATTGCGCCATTTGAACATTTTAGCGATTTTCTTCAGTAGGACGTATAATGGAAGGGGTGTACCCTTCCATTTTTTTATGTGAAAGGAGCGATAAGTATGGAAACATTCGGACAAGAAGCGTTAATTAGTTTACTATCGCACGTGTTTTTTATTACGGTGACATGGTGGACGTTGCAAGCTGTTCGACTTGAAGTGATTTTTAAACCGAATCGCATCGTTCAAGCGCGCGTCTTTTACATTTTAATGACGATTGCGATTGGTTCGTTAGTGAGCAATTTCTTTTTAGATTATTTACGTTGGTCGCGCCAGCTTCCATTTTTACTTTAAGCGCGAGCGTTGTCGATTTTTTTCACGTATGTTCCCTTCCGATCTGGCAACAATAAAAGCTAAGGAGAGGAAGGGAAAAAAGATGAGAAAAAGATGGTTGGCACTCGTTATTTTTTGTTTGTTATTAAGTGGTTATCGGATGTATGATGATGAACGTGTCGAAAGAGAAATAACGAAAATAAACGACATGCTTGGCGTATTTGAAGCCCATCATATTCACCTCAAACGATGGAACGTCTACGCTAAAGAGCAAGTGGTTACAAAAGACCCTCACAACTGGATCCAACAACACGTGAGAACATGGTCCTCTTTCCATTGGACAGTTGAACCGCACAAGATGATTGGCAAACGTGAAACCTCCGCTTACGTTGAAACGATTCAACTCATCACGGTCGCTCATCATCCCGCAGTCATTATTTTATATGAAGCAACCGGTTCAACGTGGAATAAACAACTCGAACGCACGCTGGTCCGACAAACGACAAAATTATTCGCAAAGCCTACATTTTTCACTTGTATGACAGGGGAATTCGATGGTAAGATGAAAGGTGTTTTGTTTGACAAGGCGGTTCGCTTGCTTTCTTCCTTTCAAGCGCAACCGATTGAATCATTGCGTGAAGAGACATTTGTCTCCGTCTCAGCATATACTGAGCAGTGGAAGACATCACTTTTTGTCGGACAACAACAAATGAATCTTCAACTGGCGTTACGACAAAACGGATTGGGCGCGCGAACGACCGTTGTCATTGGCACCCCAATCATAACAACTGAATATTAATATAGAGACTTTGGACGCGGAGGGGAATGCCTTGGAAAAAATCATCGTCCGCGGCGGGAAGCGGTTAAGCGGCACAGTGAAAGTGGAAGGTGCGAAAAACGCCGTGTTGCCTGTCATCGCCGCAACATTATTAGCGAGTGAAGGAAAAAGCGTCATTTACGATGTACCGGAACTCTCCGATGTATATACGATTAGTGAAGTGTTACGTCACTTACAAGCAGACGTGACGGCTGGCAAAAACAACATCGTCGTCGATGCATCTGGAGAGCTAAGTATTGAAGCCCCATTTGAATATGTACGAAAAATGAGAGCATCTGTATTAGTAATGGGTCCATTGCTTGCGCGCAAAGGCCGCGCACGCGTCGCACTACCGGGTGGCTGTGCGATCGGGTCAAGACCAATTGACCAACATTTAAAAGGATTTGAAGCGATGGGTGCGACGGTGAAAATCGGGAACGGTTTCATCGACGCTGAAGTGAACGGAAAATTGCGCGGTGCAAAAATTTATTTAGACTTTCCGAGTGTCGGTGCGACAGAAAACATTATGATGGCTGCCGTTTTAGCAGAAGGAACAACAATTATTGAAAACTGCGCAAAAGAACCAGAAATTGTTGACCTAGCGAACTTTTTAAATGCGATGGGCGCAAAAGTGCGCGGTGCAGGAACAGGAACGATTCGCATTGAAGGTGTTACTACATTATATGGTGCACAACATACCGTTATTCCTGATCGCATTGAAGCAGGAACATTTATGATTGCCGCTGCGATTACAGGCGGAAACGTCCTCGTACAAGGCGCGGTGCCAGAACATTTAACGTCGTTAATTGCGAAACTTGAGGAAATGGGTGTCACCATTATTGAAGAAGACAACGGCTTGCGCGTCATCGCTCCAGACAAACTGAAAGCAGTCGACGTGAAGACAATGCCGCATCCTGGTTTTCCGACGGATATGCAGTCGCAAATGATGGCGCTGCTTATGAAGGCGGAAGGCACAAGCATGGTAACAGAAACGGTATTTGAAAACAGATTTATGCACGTCGAGGAATTTCGTCGCATGAACGCGGATGTGAAAATTGAAGGCCGTTCGGTCATCATTAACGGTCCGTGCAACTTGCAAGGGGCAGAAGTGGCGGCAACGGACTTGCGCGCTGCTGCAGCGCTTATTTTAGCTGGATTAGCGGCAGAAGGATATACGCGTGTAACTGAGCTGAAACATTTAGATCGCGGTTACGTTCGCTTTCATGAAAAATTAGCTGCGTTAGGGGCAGATATTGAACGAGTACGCGAAGATATCGACGCGGTGCAACGACAAATGACAGACGTAGGATAATGTAAAAAAACGACCGTTTGCGAAAAGCTAATGGTCGTTTTTGCATATATGCTTGTCCCCCTGCATACAGTTTAGTAATGATAAAGGGGGGATGGCATTTGCGGCAATGGATGATCGCAACCGTTGCGTTATTTACACTTATTTTACTTATTCCTGCATTAGTCGTTTTAGCGTTCGGGGAAAAGCAAAACACACCCCTTCCTGTCGAACTAAAGCCCGTTCAAGCGCACGATGAACCGACGGTGGAAGTGGTTGTATACCGAAGTAAAGAAAAAAAGGTCGAGCGCCTTCCGCTTGAACAATATGTCGCTGGTGTTGTAGCGGCAGAAATGCCGGCAGAATTTGAAATGGAAGCGTTAAAAGCTCAAGCGCTTACCGCAAGAACGTATATCGTGAAACAGCTGATGCATAACCAACCGATCCAACTGCCTGAAGGAGCGAACGTGACCGATACGGTCATGCATCAAGTGTATTATAACGACGAGCAATTAAAAGAAATGTGGGGAATCAGTTACGAATGGAAAATAAAAAAAATTAAAGAAGCAGTCGAGGCGACGCGTGGACAAATTTTAACGTACAACAATGAGCCGATTGAAGCCGCATTTTTCTCCACAAGCAACGGTTATACGGAAAATTCAGAAGCGTATTGGCAAAACGCTTTTCCGTACTTAACGAGCGTTGAAAGCCCGTGGGATACACAGTCGCCGAAGTTTTACGAACAAGTGACGCTATCTGTTCGCGAATTTGAACAGCGGCTCGGTGTAAAATTGCCAAAAGACGGATCAGTCGGCAAAGTGCTTGCACGCACGCCGGGCAAGCGGGTAGCCCTTGTCGACATCAATGGCAAGCAGCTGACCGGACGAGAAGTGCGCGAAAAACTGCAATTAAAATCAACGGATTTTACATGGACAAGACAAGGAAACAACATTGTCGTCACGACGAAAGGATACGGTCACGGTGTTGGGATGAGTCAATACGGGGCGAACTTTTTAGCGAAGAAAGGAAAAACGTATAAAGAAATTGTTCAATATTATTATCGAGGGGTACAAATTCACGATGTGTCACTTGTCGCTTCAAAATTTTGAAGCGGCAAATTTTTTTTTATTTTCTTGTGTATAAATGTTCTTCTTTCTGTTCACAATGGTTGCTGAGGTGATGAACATGAAAGAAGAAAACAAAAAAGTTTCAAAGTTGTTCCGTAAACGTTGGGTTGTTCCTTCGATTTATTTGTTAAGCGCAGCGCTCATTTTAACAGGTGTGCTTTGGTTCCAAAGCAAAACAAACGAAATGGTGAAGCCGCCTGTTGATGAAACAAAACCGAGCACAGCTGTAAACGAACAAGAATCTGTTCCTGTCCAACAAGCAGTTGAACAAATCGCGATGCCTGTCCTTGATCCAAACGCTGTTGAAATTGCAAAACCGTTTTACGACTTTAATGCATCAGCCGAAGAACAAGAAGCTGCTCTCGTCTCTTATAATGATGAATATTATCCGAACAAAGGTGTCGACATCGCGATGAAAAACGGCGAAAGCTTTGATGTGACCGCATCGTTAAGCGGAACGGTCGTTAAAGCAGAAAAAGACCCACTCTTTGGCTACGTCGTTCATATTCAACACGATCGCGGCGTTGTAACGGTATATCAATCATTAAAAGACGTACAAGTGAAAACAGGCGATACAGTAAAACAAGGACAAGTGATCGCAAAGGCAGCAACAAACGAGTTTAATAAAGAAGCAGGCGTCCACGTCCATTTTGAAATTCGGAAAGATGGGCAAGCGGTCAACCCTGTCGCTTACTTCGATCAACCGCTTAGCGCATTAGAAACGAAAGAACAACAAACGGAACAACAAGAAACAAATCAAAACAAAACAGATGAACAAGAAAGCAATCCGTCAAGCACTGTTCCAGATGCTTCGATTGGAATGGCAAGAACATGAACAGATGGGCAAAATGCTCATCTGTTCGCTTTTTTATGGCATATATTTTCTCCTTCCTTAATACACTATTACAAACTTGAACAACGAGGGTGTTTGAGGTGAGATGAATTTCGTTATGAACGAGTAAACGCCACTGCGATAAACGCCTTATACGTCTCATTTCACACTTCTCACATCCAACTTAGGGAGGGCGAGCAGTGTGCACGATTACATCAAAGAGCGTACAATCAAGATTGGCAAGTATATCGTGGAGACGAGAAAAACCGTTCGCGTCATCGCGAAAGAGTTCGGTGTGTCCAAAAGCACCGTGCATAAAGACTTAACGGAACGGCTCCCGGAAATTAACCCCGAATTAGCGAATGAAGTAAAAGAAATTTTAGATTACCATAAATCCATTCGCCATTTGCGTGGAGGAGAAGCGACGAAGAAAAAGTATAAAAAAGAAACGGAGCAAGCGACGTAAATTTGTTGTTCCTCTTGTCAAAAATATTCTCTTTTTTTCGCCATCGTTGTGGTAGAATATTTTATTAGGAGAAATGGCAAGGAGGAACATACATGTTTTTAGCAAGAGATATCGGCATCGATCTCGGCACGGCGAACGTATTGATTTATGTCAAAGGAAAAGGCATTGTATTAAACGAACCTTCTGTTGTGGCGATTGACCAGCATACGAAGCGAGTGTTGGCGGTAGGGGAAGAAGCGCGGCGCATGGTCGGACGTACGCCTGGGCATATTGTTGCCATCCGTCCGTTGAAAGATGGCGTCATTGCAGATTTCGAAATTACGGAAGCGATGCTAAAACATTTTTTAAGCAAACTTAACTTAAAAGGATGGTTTACGAAGCCGCGCATTTTAATTTGCTGCCCGACAAACATTACATCTGTAGAACGGAAAGCCATTAAAGAAGCAGCGGAAAAAAGCGGCGGCAAAAAAGTGTACTTAGAAGAAGAGCCGAAAGTGGCAGCGATCGGTGCGGGAATGGATATTTTTCAACCTTCTGGAAACATGGTCATCGACATTGGCGGCGGCACGACAGACGTTGCTGTTTTATCGATGGGTGACATCGTTACATCTGCATCAATTAAAGTAGCGGGCGATAAGTTTGACCAAGAAATTTTAAGCTATATTAAACGAGAATATAAACTATTAATCGGCGAGCGGACAGCGGAAGAAATTAAAATAAACATTGCTACGGTTTTCCCGAACGCCCGCGATGAAGCGATGGACATTCGCGGCCGCGATTTAGTGACAGGGTTGCCAAGAACGATTACGATTCGTTCTGGAGAAATCGAAAAAGCACTGCGCGAAACGGTATATACGATTGTCCAAACGGCAAAAAGCGTCCTTGAGCGCACACCGCCAGAACTGTCTGCCGACATTATCGACCGCGGCATTTTCTTAACAGGTGGCGGCGCATTGCTTCACGGCATCGATCAACTGCTTGCGCAAGAGCTGAAAGTGCCTGTCTTTATCGCGGAAAATCCGATGGATTGCGTGGCGATCGGTACAGGTTTAATGCTTGATAACATTGATAAAGCCCCATATCGTCAACTCGTGTAGGTGCCATTGGGAAATGGTACCTATTCGCTTTTTTCCCCTTTTTCTTTTATAATGGAAGTAGTGTAAAAACGGTTAGGGGGACGTTTTATGTTTCGCGGACTATATACAGCGGCTTCCGGCATGCTCTCTCAACAGCGCCGCATCGAAATGATGACGAACAATATCGCAAATGCCAATACGCCAGGCTACAAAGCTGATCAAGCATCATTGCGGGCTTTTCCAGAGATGCTGATGCATCGCATTCAACAAACGACGATTCCGACTGAAAAAAAACCGACGTGGCGTGATCGTACATATATCGGTCCGCTGTCGACAGGTGTGTACGTGCAAGAGCTTGTGCCAAACTTTGCTCAAGGGGATATACGCGAAACAGGCAATAACACCGATATAGCGATCATTGATGGGACAGGCACATCGTTTTTTATCGTACAAAATGAAGCAGGAGACGTTCGCTATACGCGAAACGGTCATTTCACAATCGATGCAGACGGATTTTTAACGACGACGGACGGTTTTTACGTGCTTGATGAAAACGGGAACCGTATGCAAGTAGGCGATGAGCAGTTTACGGTACGTGAAGACGGCACGATTACAAAAGATGGACAGACGATCGCACGCCTTGGCATCGCTTATGCGGCAAACGTTCAATCGCTAGCGAAAGAAGGGAACGGCTTATTTCGAGCAGAACAAGAACTTCCGCCTGCTGAGGCGTATACGATTCGCCAACAACATATTGAACGTTCAAACGTCGATCTTGCTCGCGCGATGACAGATATGCTTTCAGCTTACCGCGCGTTTGAGGCGAACCAAAAAATTTTACAAGCATACGATAAAAGTATGGACAAAGCGGCAAACGAAATCGGCCGCTTAAAGTAGGGGGATAATGATGCTTCGTTCAATGATTACTGCCGCCAACACGATGAACCAACTTCATCAACAACTTGATACGATCAGCCATAATATCGCAAACGTTAATACAACCGGATATAAAAAACGCGATGCCGTCTTTGAAGAGCTGCTTGCCCAACAGTTTACGAACTTGCCAAACAGAGACGAAACGCCGCGTTTAACACCTGTCGGCCTTCGCCTTGGCGTCGGGGCGAAAGTAGCATCGACGCATATGCAAATGAAGCAAGGATCCATTTTGAAAACAGATCGCTCGCTTGATCTCGCCTTTACAAAAGAAGGACAGTTTTTTCGCATTCTTGTCGATGGTGCCATTCAATATACGCGCGACGGTGCGTTTTACCTTAGTCCATCGGCGAACAATCCAGATGAACTGATGCTTGTAACAGCCGATGGTTATGCGGTGCTCGATGAAAACGATGAACCGATTACGGTGTTAGATGGGTTCAAAGATATTCAAGTCACTCAAAACGGCACGATGCAATTCATTGCACCAAACGGGAACATGATGCAGACGGTAAACATCGGTGTTTCATACGTGACGCGCCCGCAGCTGATGCAAGCGCTTGGCGATAACCGTTTTGCTTTTTCGGCTGATGTAAATGCGCCGAATGCGGCCATCAATTTAACTAACAACAACCGTAACGCGATCTCGATGCAACAATACGCCCTTGAACAATCAAACGTTGAGCTGGCGACAGAAATGAGCGAACTGATGATCACGCAACGGTCATATCAGCTCAACGCCCGTGCCATTACATTATCGGATCAAATGATGGGGCTGATTAACGGCATTCGTTCATAGTGAGGGAAATCATATGGAGGAAAAACAACAAAAGCGCTCGCTTCGCCGTCCGCGCCGCCGCCTTATTCCGATTTGGCTTCGCCTCATCATTGTGTTCATTCTCGTTGCACTAAGCGGAGCGGTTGGGGCGATGATCGGCTACGGTGTGCTCGGCGACGGCAAGCCATTTGATGCGCTAAAGCCAGCGACATGGCAACATATTGTTGAGTTAATCGAAAAACAGTAGTGGACAGACCACTTGCAAACATGATACATTGAAAAAAAGGCGGAAGGGAGATCCTTCCGTTTTTTTATAAAGGAGGAATTCGTATGCTTGATATTCAACAAATTCAACAAATTATTCCACATCGTTATCCATTTTTGCTCGTTGACCGCATTGTTGAAGTGGAAGAAGGAAAGCGCGCTGTCGGCATAAAAAACGTGAGCGCAAACGAACAATTTTTTGTCGGTCATTTTCCTGACTATCCTGTTATGCCCGGCGTACTCATTGTCGAGGCGCTGGCGCAAGTCGGGGCTGTGGCGATGTTAATGAAAGAAGAAAACCGCGGCCGGCTCGCCTTTTTTACGGGCATTGACAACTGTCGATTTAAAAAGCAAGTGAAACCGGGCGATCAATTACGGTTAGAAGTCGAAATGATTCGTTTTAAAGGGGCAATCGGCAAAGGAAAAGGCGTCGCTACCGTCGATGGCGAACTCGTCTGCGAAACAGAAATTATGTTTGCACTTGGAGAAAAATAATGTATAACCGTCTCCTTTCTGGACATGTTATAAGTGATTACATATGTGGCAGAAAGGAGAACAACAATGAAAACAAAATGGCTATTAAAACTATTTAGTGCGCTCATCGCTGTCATGGTCGTTACAGGCTGCAATAACGATGATACAGACAACGATATGAACAACCAAGAGGAAATGCAGCCAGGCGAAGATACAAATGAAGGTGCCGGGGATGATGAAAACGATGCTGTGCCAGATGAAGAAGACGCTGTTGAAGACGCTGAAGATATGAATGACGCAGACAATACGGACGAATAAGCGCAAGAGATTTCCTCTTGCGTCAGACTGTTGACAAAATGGTTGTAAGACAATTTTCTTACAACCATTTTGTTCCATTTTGATATTTGTTTTCCTCGATGAACTGACGAAAATAACGACATACATAAGTGAAAAAGAGGGGAGATGCCCATTCTCCATAGGCAGTTTGCTAATTTCTTTAAATTCATCGCAGCACAAACAAGCATCGCCTGCATCTGGTTTCTTTCCAATCCACGGTAATTCGTCCAGCGCAGACCATGCTTCTCTTTCAAATCTGCAAAATTTCGTTCGATTGTCTCTTTTCTCTGCTCATACAATTCT
>NZ_JXTH01000040.1 GCF_000836725.1 Anoxybacillus thermarum
CCAAAAGGGCCGCCAACAAGACAGCGAACACCTTTTGAAGAGTTCTGACTAATTGTTCCTCCAGCTCTTTTAATAAAGGCCATTCTGTGGTAAAATGTTTCATGGACTCTCTCCCTCCTGTTTTATTGATGTTGGTCATCACCATCATAGCAGGGAGAGAGTCCTTTTTGCATGACATTTGCTTTTTTCTACCGCGCTTCGCTTGGTGGCCCCGACGAGCGTCGCGAACAAAAGTTCGCAACCCTCGTCGGGGAATCATTCCTGAATGTCACCCACAAATATTTTACTCACACTTTTGTATCAAACAACAGCTAAATGGTTTGACCAAAGAAGAATACTTGACTCTTCGAGAACTGTGCCGTATTGCCAAGAACATATACAACGTCGGATTGTATAATGTTAGACAATACTATTTTGAACACAAGGAATTTCTTAATTATGAGAAAAACTATCATCTTGCAAAAACGAACGAAAACTATAAGCTGTTGAACAGCAACATGGCACAGCAAATCTTAAAAAAGGTCAATGAAGCCTTTAAATCTTTCTTTGGTTTGATCAGTCTTGCCAAACAAGGAAAATATGACCACAAGGCTATCAGTATTCCAAAATATCTTAAAAAAGATGGCTTTCATTCACTGATCATTGGCCAGATTCGTATAGACGGCAACAAATTCACGATACCGTATTCGAATCTGTATAAAAAGACTCATAAGCCTATCACGATAACGATTCCGCCTGTGTTACTGGACAAAAAGATTAAGCAGATTGAAATCATTCCTAAACATCATGCCAGGTTCTTTGAGATTCAGTACAAATATGAAATGCCTGAAGATCAAAGAGAATTAAATGACCAAAAAGCACTGGCGATTGATTTAGGATTAAATAATCTTGCCACTTGTGTTACATCAGACGGCAAATCGTTCATCATTGATGGGCGGAGATTAAAAAGTATTAATCAATGGTTTAACAAAGAAAATGCCAGACTTCAAAGCATTAAAGATAAGCAAAAAATCAAAGGTACAACTCGTAAACAAGCTTTGCTTGCTATGAATCGCAATAATAAAGTGAATGATTATATCAATAAGACTTGCCGTTACATCATTAACTATTGCCTTGAAAATCAAATTGGCAAACTTGTCATTGGCTATGCTGAAACATTGCAGCGCAATATCAATCTGGGAAAAAAGACAAATCAAAACTTTGTCAATATTCCTCTCGGTAACATAAAAGAAAAACTAGAATATCTTTGTGAATTTTACGGCATTGAATTCTTGAAACAGGAAGAATCATATACGTCTCAAGCCAGCTTTTTTGACGGCGATGAGATTCCTGAATATAATGCCGACAATCCAAAAGAATATAAGTTCAGCGGCAAACGTATTAAGCGAGGTTTGTATCGAACAAAGTCCGGCAAACTAATCAATGCTGATGTAAATGGTGCATTAAACATCTTAAAGAAAAGTAAAGCTGTAGACCTGAGTGTCTTATGCTCTAGCGGCGAAGTGGACACGCCTCAAAGAATAAGGATTGTTTAAAGCAGTCAAACTTCTTTGGAAGCCCCCACTTCAAATTTTCGCTAAAAAATTAAGTGGGGGTAGTTCACTGAGCGAAACTTTTGCTTTTCTTTGTTTCTTCCTTTTTAATGAAGTTACGAGGTATTTTTTGTAGAGGATAGGAGAGAAAGAAATGAAAATTCAATCGATTGAACCAACGCCAAGTCCAAATACAATGAAAGTGTTGCTTGATGAAGAGCTTCCATTTGGCACAAGTTATAACTATAAACCTGCGCAAGCTGCGCATGCGCCTGCCATTATCCAGCAATTGCTGCAAATTGAAGGCGTAAAGGGCATTTATCATGTCGCTGATTTTTTAGCCGTTGAGCGGCATGCGAAATATGACTGGAAACCGATTTTAACGAAGGTGCGTGAAGTATTTGGCGAGCAGGTGGAGGAACTTCAAGATAATGAGCCGGTACGCAACGATCATTTTGGTGAAGTGAAAGTGTATGTGCAAATGTTGTATGGCTTGCCGATGCAAGTGAAGTTAACGGACGGTCACGAAGAGAGACGTGTTGGCTTGCCAAAGCCGTTTGTCGATGCGGTGCTAGAAGCGCAAAAACATGCGGGGAATATCGTCATAGAGCGAAAATGGGTCGAAAAGGGCGTTCGATATGGAACGTTTGAAGAAATCGGCGCTGATATTGTTGAGGAATTGTCTGCCGCTTATCCACCCGAACGGCTTGAACGGCTCGTGCACATGTTTAAACAAGGCGAACAGGCAAAAACACAAAAACGAACAAGCATTCAAGTAACAGAACAAATGCTAGAGAACCCAGACTGGACGAAACGATATGCGGCATTGGAACAAATGATAGAGCCGAAGGAAACCGATTTGCCTGTATTGGCAAAGGCGTTAAAAGACGAAAAAGTCGCCATTCGTCGCTTAGCGACTGCGTATTTAGGAATGATTGGCGGCAAAAGCGTGCTTCCGTATTTATATGAGGCACTAAAAGACCCAGCCGTTTCTGTGCGCCGTACCGCTGGTGACTGTTTGTCTGACATTGGTGACGTGGAAGCCATTCCTGTCATGGTTGAAGCGCTAAACGACGCAAGTAAGCTCGTTCGCTGGCGTGCCGCGATGTTTTTATACGAAAATGGTGATGAATCCGTCTTGCCTGCATTAAAAGCGGCCGAAAACGACCCGGAATTTGAGGTAAGCATGCAAGTAAAAATGGCGATTGAACGCATCGAAGGCGGCGAAGAAGCGAAAGGATCCGTTTGGAAACAAATGACGGAGAGTAGAAAAAGATAAATATTGTTATTTTAGTGGAGAGGAAAATTTTAATGCGAATACGCAAGTGCGCTAGGGCAGTAATCACCAATGAATATCATGAAATTCTTCTTCAAAAATTTGAATTTACGGATGTCATAGGAAATGTCGTGTTATGGGTAACTCCCGGAGGTGGCATCAAGGGAAAGGAAACCCCAATCGAAGCTTTGAAAAGAGAACTACGTGAAGAGCTTGGAATTGTTGTTGATATTCGTGACGAACCACTATTTGAAATCGATGTATTCATTGAAGGAAAAAGCGATTCTTTTATAAGCCGGGAGATTTATTATAAGATAACGATTCAATCCGACACGATATTATCGATTGAAAATATGACTGAAAAAGAGAAAGATACGTTTATTGATTTAAAGTGGTGGAGTAAGGAAGAGTTGAAGAAAATAAAAAACTTTGCGCCGCGTGAAATATTGAACTATTTTTAGAAGGTAAATACATTTAGATGTGATGCTCGTCACACTTTAAGCAGATGATTTGAAGTGAGAAAGATATGTTCGTTACAATAAGGAAGAAAATTTCCTCCGATCTGGAGGACAAAACTGAGGTGTGACGATGAAAATTGAAGTATGGTCCGATTTTGTTTGTCCGTTTTGTTATATCGGCAAGCGGCGGTTAGAAGAGGCGCTTGCGTCTTTCCCGCATCGGGAGAATGTCGAGGTCGTCTTCCGTAGTTTTGAACTTGATCCGCATGCAAAAAAAGAAACGCCATTTAGCATTCACGAAATGATTGCGCAAAAATACGGCATTTCCGTAGAAGAAGCGAAGCGGGCAAACGCCGATATTGGCAAGCAAGCGGAGGCGCTTGGTCTTACGTTCCGTTTTGAGACGATGAAACCGACCAATACGTTTGATGCCCACCGTCTCGCGCAATATGCGAAGGAAAAAGGGAAGCTTGATGAAGTAGTGGAGCGGCTGTTTTACGCCTATTTTACCGAATCGAAGCGAATTAGCGACCGCAACGTGCTACTGGAGCTTGCTGAAGCGGCAGGGCTTGATCGGAAAGAGGCGGAAGCGGTGCTTGATAGCGAACGTTATGCCGAACACGTGCGAAACGAGGAAGCGATAGCGGCTCAACTCGGCGTTCGCGGTGTACCGTTTTTCGTGCTCAATCAAAAATATGCGATTTCTGGCGCTCAGCCCGTCGACGTATTCCGCCAAGCATTAGAAAAAGTATGGGCAGAAGAACAGCAGTCCTCATCGCTACAATTGCTTGCGGAAAAAGGAAAAACGTGCACGGACGAAAATTGCGCTATCGACTAAATTCCAGCAAATGAAAAGCCGGCTAGGGAACCCCGAACCCTGACCGGCTTTATCTTATTCCACATCATCCATATGCAAGATGGAATTAAGCGAAATTGCTAAATCTGGATACAAAAAAGACGTTAAAACATCTTTCGGGCCGAATACTGCGCGTTTTTGAAACCGCCCGTCTTCTAAGCCGATGACTTCAATCGTCCGATTGCTTGGGTCGACCATCCAATACTCTTTCACGCCGTTTGTTTCATATAAATAATATTTTTGATTTCGATCTTTAATTCCTGTGCTAGCGGATAACACTTCGATCACGAGATCGGGTGCGCCTTGTACTCGGTTTTTCTTCAGTTGATTTACGTTGCAAATGACGAATAAGTCTGGCTGTACAACGGTTTGCGCTTCTTCTTCATTGTTATCTGTATCGAATTGCACGTCAAATGGGGACAAGATGAGGTGGCATCCACGTGCTTTGAAGTAAGGAGCTAAGGCGAGATGCAGTTCGCCGACGACATATTGATGAATATACGAAGGCGATGCAAGCAAATAAGGGACACCGTCAATCAGCTCCCAATTTCCTTCCCATTGCTGAATATCTTTATATGAATACATACGACCGTGTTGTGCTTTTTCCATCTCTCCCACATCCTTTTTTCTACATTATATCATAATGAGAAAGTACTTTTGACATACGACGAAACCGACACTTCATTTGTTTTGTCTGGACAAATTTCGACAAAATTTTGTCTTTATATTTGCTATAGTAGAATTAATATTGATCGTAAAGGGAGATGGACATGATTCGTAAGTTGAATAGCGCAGATCATCATGTTGTGTTTTCTTTTTTAAGGCAGGAGCCTTCATTGAATCTTTTTATTATCGGTGATATTGAAGCGTTTGGATATGAGCAAGAGTTTCAAGAGCTGTGGGGCGACTTTGATGAGAATGGCGAGTTGCGAGCTGTATTGTTGCGATTTTATGATTCGTATATTCCATATGCTTCGGGGGAGTTTGATATAGAAGGATTTGCGAAAATTATGAGACATGCTGCTCAGCCTGTTCGACTCTCAGGCAAAACCGAGCTTGTCGCAAAATTTGAACCTCTCTTATCACTTGGAAAAAAGCGCGTCACGTATTTTTGTGAATGTAACGAAATCACATTTCCAGAAGCGGAAAACCGATATGAAATAAAACAAGCAACGATTGATGATGTCGATCGAATACTTGAATTGCGCAATCGTATTGCCGAATTTTCGGTGCCCCCTTCATCGCGTGATATGCTTGTCAAATCGTTAGAAACAAATACAGGGCGTGTGTACTATATCGAGGAAGATGGTCGCATGGTGTCGTCTGTTGCGACAACTGCAGAAAATACGCTATCTGCGATGGTTGTCGGCGTTTGCACAGATCCGAATGATCGTCACAAAGGGTATGCAAGCGAAATTATGAAACGAGTTATCGAAGATTACGTTCGCGCTGGAAAAACGTTATGTTTATTTTATGACAATCCGAATGCGGGACGCATTTATAAAAGACTCGGTTTTTATGATATCGGGATGTGGACGATGTATGGATAATTTCTAGCTATGACATGAAAAGCGTGAAGTTGCCGAGCTTCACGTTTTTCTTTTGTTGCATAGGTGAGCTATAATGGAGAGGTTAGATGAACGGAAGGGGAAGGATTGGTCGATCATGCACATCATATTATTTGATGGCATTTGTCATTTTTGTAGTGCAACGGTTCGTTTTATTATTGAAAGAGACGAAAAAGCTTATTTTTATTTTGCTTCGTTGCAAAGTGAAGCAGGGCAAGCGTTGTTGAAAAAATATCATATTCCCCAACAACTCGATAGTTTTATATTAATCGATGAATGTACATACTATGTTAAATCTACTGCAGCGTTACGCGTATGCAAACATTTGCGAGGGTTTTGGAAGTACTTATATTGGCTTATTCTTATCCCTTCTCCTATTCGCGATCGAGTATATGATTGGATCGCGAAAAATAGGTATCGTTGGTTCGGAAAGAAGGATTGCTGCTTTGTTCCGACAGAGGATATAAAGAAGCGCTTTTTATAAGGAGCTGTTGTCAGCAAAGGAGGAAAAATGATTCAAGGAGAAAATTTGTTGCTTGTAGCAAGTTTGGTTATGACATATTTATTTTTTTATTATGGTGTGTTCGTTTTAAAAGCGGAACGACGCATGATGGATGTTATTTTTAACAGTTTCATATATGGCTTAGTCATATGGAAATTGAGTTACGGTATTGTACATCCAAACATGGTGCTGGAAAATCCGTTAACGCTTCTTTATTTTAACGGTGGCGTTGTTGGACTTGTTTTAGCGGCTGTGTTTATTGTTTTTTATACATATTGGCATTTGAAAAAAGAGCATATTTCGTTCGACACTTATATACGTGTAGCTACCCCGATATATTTTGGATATTGGATTGTATTTCTTTTATGGAAGGGAAGTGGATTTCCAGAAGATCGCTTTATTTGGCTACAAGCTGTCGTCGCTGTTGTTTTCTTTATCGTTTCTTCACGTATGAAAACGACGAGAAAGTTATGGCAATTGCTTATTTCGTTCCATATTCTCGTCTTCATCTTCTCATCCATATCGGATATGACAAAAGAAGCAACTTCACAGCAAGCGATTTCGAACATTGGAATTGATGTAGGAGAAATTGCCCCTGATTTCGAGTTAATGACATTAAAGGGTAAGAAAATGAAGCTGTCTCAATTTCGCGGGAAGAAAGTGATTTTAAACTTTTGGGCATCATGGTGTCCTCCATGCCGTGCGGAAATGCCAGAGATGCAACGATTTTATGAACAGTATGGACAACATGTCGCGATTGTAGCGGTCAATTTGACAAATAAAGAAAAAAATCATCAGGCTGTCGAGACGTTTATTAACGAAAAAGGAGTATCATTCGATATTATGCTTGATGAGCAAGGGACGGTTAGTAAAACATATGAAGTGATCACCATTCCGACTTCGTATATCATTGATGAACAAGGAGTCATTCGTAGCAAACATGTCGGTCCACTTTCATATGATATGATGAAACGAACCGTTTTGTCGGAATGAGGTCGCATGTTGAGCGAACAGCTATTATATCTGTTCGCTCATTTGTTTTTTCGATTTTCTATTTGCCATTTGGGCATATAGTTCAGGAAAGCTGCAATGGGATACAATTGACTCAATTAATATTTGTTTTGTGTCTCTCTTTTGTAATTTCATATTCATTTGTAATCCGATCTGAAGTAGTTGTTCTTTTTTGAAAGACATTAAAAACGTTGTTGCCTCTTCTTTGTTCATGTTTTTCATTTGTTTTATGACGTTTGCATAGTCCGTTACGTTTGTGGTTTGCTTTTTTCGTGTTTGATTTTGCAACTTTGCAGAAAGATCATCGAGCATTTCTTCGACTGTACAATGCTCATAATGTTTTAAAAGAACGAGTGCTTTTTCTAACATATGCGTTAATGTGTTTACGTTCATACGACAATTCCCCCACCAATTCGGTTTAAAAATTCGAGCGTCATTTTCTTCACACATTCACTTTGTTTCCCTTGATGGTTTTCAACAGCAAACACAGGATAACTGAGCATGGATGCACGCGTGATGGCGTCACCATATGGTAAATAGCTGTTAAATATCATGTCAGATGAGAGCGTACGTTTCAATGTATTGATCATATTTTCCTGTGTTTGTTTTGGTTGATTTCCGTATTCGCGAATGAAATTGAGGACGATTCCGATCAGTTTTGTATGGCTATATTCTTTTGAACTCGACTGAAATCTTTCGTTTAACTCATCGACTTTATTTTTAATGGCTGAGATACCGTATGAAGAAAGACGATCAGGAATCGCGGGAATTAAATAGTAATCGCTTGCGTACAGGGCGTTTTGCGTAATGTAATTTAAATTTGGTGGACAATCGATAAAAATAAAATCATATTCATGTTTTATCGTGTTTAAAATATGGTGTAGCATTTGAAATTTATAAATGTCCGAACCAAATAAATGTTCTTTGAAATATGGCCTTGAGTAAACGGCAATATCCATGTCTGTATGGATAAGTTCAGCGTGTGCTGGAAGCAAATCAATATGTTCATACACTTTCTCATTTTTACTTCGCACGCACGCTTTTAAAATAAAGTCGTCCACATCTACTTGTGGATGCTCATTTTTCAAGTAATGTTCGATTAAATCTTTCAATGTGCCGATCGGAGGTGTTTTATGATAGGCTAATTGTTCAAACCGTTCGGGTGTTAAACATGAAATAGAGAGGTTACATTGTGCGTCTGCATCTACTAACAACACTTTTGGTTGAGCATGTTCAAAACCAAACAGTTCTAATTCGTCGGATGATAAATGTTGCAATCCTGTCGCTAAATGATGGGTCACAGTCGTCTTGCCCACTCCGCCTTTCCAGTTGATAATACTAATTACTTTTGCCTGTCGCTCCATGATGATCGCCTCCTGTTGCATATGGACGATTCATGTGTATGAGAAAAAGTGCAAAGTTATGACGAATTATTTGCGTAATATTAGGATGATGGACATATTGTTTTGTGTCATAATGTTGATAGCAGAAGATGAGAGATGTAGCGAGGAGGAACACTTATGGAAGTTTTTGAACAATATTTAGCAAAGATTGATCATGTCGACCATCGCAACCGAGTAGAGGAAATTTTACGGTGGGTTTGTGATACGTTCCCACAGTTACAACCGCAAATCAAATGGAATACACCTATGTTTACCGATCACGGGACATTTATCATCGGCTTTTCTACAGCCAAACACCATGTGAGTGTGTCACCTGAAGAAGCATGCATGGCTCATTTTGCTGATGAAATTGCCCAAGCTGGTTATAGCGCGACGAAAGGATTGTTTCGCATCCCGTGGGATAAGCCAGTAAATTATGGATTGCTGAAGAAAATGATTGCTTTTAATATCGAAGAGAAAGCGGATTGTACAAGTTTTTGGTGAAAGTAGAAAACACTCGAACACATATACAGTACCTATTGGAGAGAGAGGAGTGGAAATGGCCTATGTTTTGGATTTTAAAGGGGGGTATTAGAATAAAACTATATAAATGTGCTTTCAAACTTTAGCACCTTTATTTTTTATGGAGTAACTATTAGTTTGAGTTTTATTGCTCGATGGAATAATCTAATGGAAGCAAGCATTTCTCTAAAAGGGGAATGCTTTTTGTTTTGAAATAAAAAAATAACCCAAAACAATAATTATTTATTGTAAAACGATAAATAATCGATTAAAATGAAATGGAAATTGTAGAAGTAAAATGAAATGGAAATTGTAGAAGTGAGGTGCTTGTTGTGAAACGAGAGACACTTTTTTTGAAAATCGCTCTTTTTATAATCGGGGCTCCTGTTGCTATGTTATGTGTATTTGTCTTGCCTAAGTTTCCTAACTTTTATGCGGAGTGGTTGCCGGAACTGGCGTATTTACGTTATCCGATCGTCTTCTTTTTTTATGTGACTGCTGTTCCGTTTTTCTTTGCGTTATATCAGGCGTTCAACATTCTCACTTATATTGACAAAAACGAAGTATTTTCTGATTTATCGGTAAAAGCGCTAAAGCATATCAAACATTGCGCGGCGTCCATTAGTTTGTTGTATGTTGCAGGCATGCCGTTTTTTTATCTTACCGCCGATTTAGATGACGCCCCAGGGATTATCATCATTGGCTTAATGGTTGTGTTTGGAGCGTTGGTCGTCGCGGTGTTTGCCGCAGTGCTACAAAAACTTTTACAAAAAGCGATTGAAATCAAATCAGAAAATGACTTAACAATCTGAGGTGAAGCACATGGCGATTATTGTGAATCTAGATGTCATGTTGGCGAAAAGGAAAATGAGTGTGACCGAGTTGTCAGAAAAAGTAGGAATTACGATGGCGAATTTATCGATTTTAAAAAACGGCAAAGCAAAGGCGATTCGGCTATCGACATTAGATGCGATTTGCAAAGCGTTACAATGCCAACCGGGAGATATTTTAGAATATCGAAGCGATGACGAAATGTAATGGGAGGCAAAAGAGATGAGAGCGTTCATTCAACTTGTTCATTTTGGTTGGGAACAAGCGTTATCTTGCTTGTTTCCCGTTGTCATTTTTGCCTCGTTAGCCGTAACAAAAATGGTGCCGCTTCCTTTCTTGCCACGGTATGATTGGCTGCTTATTATTTGCCTTTTGATGCAATGGTGGATGGTGCGTGCGGGACTAGAAACGCGAGATGAACTAAAAGTGATTACGATGTTTCACCTCATTGGTCTTGCGCTTGAATTGTTTAAAGTGCACATGGGGTCTTGGGCTTATCCAGAAGAAGGGTATACGAAAATTTTTGGCGTGCCTTTATATAGCGGCTTTATGTATGCAAGTGTGGCCAGCTATCTTTGTCAAGCGTGGCGGCGGTTAAAGGTGGAACTCGTGAAATGGCCGCCATTTTCAGTCGTTGTTCCGCTAGCTACGGCAATTTATTTCAATTTTTTTACCCATCATTATTGGATTGACGTTCGGTGGTGGCTAATTGGACTTGTCATCATCGTCTTTTGGTCGTCATCGGTCACATACGAGGTAAACGGAACGCGTTACCGTATGCCGCTCATTCTTTCATTTTTACTGATCGGATTTTTTATATGGATCGCCGAAAATATTGCCACGTTTTTTGGCGCTTGGCAATACCCGAACCAAGCGAAGGCTTGGAGTATCGTTCACTTAGGAAAAGTAAGTTCATGGTTTTTATTAGTGATCGTAAGCTTCCTCATCGTTGCGACGTTAAAGCAGATGAAAGAAAAAATTTCACAAACAACGATGTTAGCGGTTAGGACGAGGTAATTTAGCGAACAGTTGTTGTTACCGTTCGCTAATTTTTTTCATATGATGCTCTTCAATAACGGAACGGACGATGTGAAATGAACTCCATTCACCTAGGGAAAGAAAGGTGATTGGATATTTCTTTGGAAAAACGGTAGATTGTATTTGTTTTAGTGTCGCTCCTTTTTCGTACAAATCAATAATTTTTCCTTGAAGCTCTTGCAGATAGTGAAGCTTTCGTTGTAGAGCAGTGCGCCCATCTTTTACATAGCCTGCGTGGGCGCAAAACATTTCTCTAAAATCGTACGTTAATACTTTTTTTAATGATTCAATTAATGTAGGAATGCTTTCTTCACGTAAAACGACTTTCGTTTTTTCGAGACAGTATAAGTCCCCTGTAAAAAGTTGCCCTGTTTTGCGATTCAGAAATACAAGGTGGTCAACCGCATGACCTGGCGTATGAATCACGTTCCATGTCGCATGGCGTGTAGAAAACGTTTTTCCAATCGGCTTAGCTTGGAAAGGAGGGCGGTTTCCCCAAAAAAGCTTGCGATACAGTGGATAATTTGCTTGTTTCTTGCAATAATCAATCATTATCTCATTCATATAAATCGGCAGTTGTTGTTCGTTTTGTAAAAACGCTGCACAACCTGTATGGTCTTCATGAAAGTGGGTAATCATTACTTGATCGATATCTAATGATTTGAAAAAATGAGCAAATTCATTTGCTAATGATGCTGCTCCTGTATCAATCAATACCCCGTCGGTAGAAAAACAATATACCGTCAATCGTACCCCTTGAAATGTTAGAGTGCCTTTTGCGATATGTACTCCAGAAACAGTTTCTTGTTCGAATTTTTTCTTTACTAACATACGAAGTGCCCCCTTTGTTTTATTATATCAAACAATAATGAATATTCATTCATTATTTCCGCACTCCCGTAAAAAATGATGTCATAGCATACAAAATGAGCTGCCTTAAAGCAGCTCATCATGTGAATCAAACACTTTTGATCTTGTTAAAAAACGTACTCCTTCGCGCCCTTCAAGTGAAAACATGCCACCGCGGCCAGGTACAACATCAATAATTAATTGCGTATGTTTCCAATATTCGTATTGAGCAGCGTGCATATAAAATGGGCATCCTCCGATTTCGCCAAGCCACACGTCGGACTGTCCGATCATAAACTCCCCTTGTGGATAACACATCGGTGAGCTTCCATCACAACAACCACCAGATTGATGAAACATAAGCGGACCGTATGTTTCTTTTAATTTTTCGATAAGTTGTAGCGCTGCTTCGGTCGCTACTACTTTCGGTTGCATGCGCAATCAGCCCCTTTCAAAAAAGGCAGCGCTTTTGAGACGCTGCCTGAACGATTAGAAAAATCCAAGTTTTTTCGGCGAATAGCTAACAAGTAAGTTTTTCGTTTGTTGGTAATGTTCGAGCATCATTTTGTGCGTTTCACGACCGATTCCTGACATTTTATATCCACCAAACGCTGCATGAGCCGGATAAGCGTGATAACAATTCGTCCAAACGCGTCCAGCTTGAATGCCGCGACCAAATCGGTATGCGGTATTCATATCGCGCGTCCATATTCCGGCACCAAGTCCGTATAATGTGTCATTGGCAATCGATAAAGCTTCATCTTGATCCTTAAATGTTGTGACAGACACAACGGGACCGAAAATTTCTTCTTGGAAAATACGCATCCGATTATGTCCCTTAAAGACGGTTGGCTTCACATAATAACCGCCTTGTAAGTCTCCTTCTAACATGTTGCGTTCGCCACCGATGAGAAGTTCAGCTCCTTCTTGTTTACCGATGTCGATGTATGACAAAATTTTCTCTAGCTGTTCGGACGAGGCTTGAGCACCGATCATTGTGCTCGTATCGAGCGGGTTGCCTTGTTTAATTTGTTTGACTCGCTCTAATGCCCGTTCCATAAATACATCGTAAATTGATTCTTCGATTAATGCACGCGAAGGGCATGTACAAACTTCTCCTTGGTTTAGAGCGAACATTGTAAATCCTTCAAGCGCTTTGTCAAAAAATTCGTCATCTTTCGCAGCGACATCGGCGAAGAAAATGTTTGGTGATTTTCCCCCAAGTTCAAGTGTGACCGGAATTAAGTTTTGAGATGCATACTGCATAATGAGACGTCCCGTCGTCGTTTCGCCGGTAAAGGCAACTTTTGCGATACGTGGGTTAGAAGCGAGCGGTTTGCCAGCTTCAAGACCAAATCCATTGACGACGTTCACAACGCCTTTTGGTAGTAAATCTTGAATGAGTTCGATCAGCACGAGAATCGATGTCGGTGTTTGTTCAGCTGGCTTTAGTACAACGCAGTTGCCAGCAGCTAAAGCAGGTGCGAGTTTCCAAGCCGCCATTAAAATTGGGAAATTCCATGGAATAATTTGTCCGACAACGCCGAGCGGCTCTTTAAAATGATAAGCGACGGTATCCGCGTCAAGCTCTGCCAACGTGCCTTCCTCAGCGCGAATGCAGCCGGCAAAATAGCGGAAATGATCAATAGCTAGAGGAATGTCAGCCGCACGTGTTTCACGAATCGGCTTTCCATTTTCCCACGTTTCCGCCACGGCAAGCATGTCTAAGTTTTCTTCCATTCGGTCTGCGATTTTATTGAGCAGGCGTGCTCGTTCAGCAACAGATGTACGTCCCCATGCTTCTTTCGCTGCATGAGCTGCGTCGAGTGCCAATTCAATATCGGCGGCTTTTGAACGAGGGACCTCGCAATATACTTGTCCAGTAACAGGTGAAATGTTTTCAAAATATTCCCCATCTATTGGCGGGACCCATTCCCCACCGATGAAATTTTCATATCTCTTTTTGAATGTAATGAGTGAACCAGGTTGTCCCGGTTGGGCGTAAATCATGTAAATTCCTCCTTTTGTATCCGTTTTCAAATGAAAATAAGTGACCAAGTCTGATATAAAAATATGTGTCGATTTGGTGAAATATGATATGTTTGTTGGGGAAACGTTAGAGAAGTTTCATTAAAAAAGTTAATTATATACATGCACTTTAAAGCCGTGACTTCTGTATGAACGCCTTTTTCCATGGCTATATTGCTCCTAAGTATTTCTATACAAAAGGAGCGGAAATGACATGAAGCCTCTTAAAATTACAAATGGTCACGGCTGGACGCCACGAACACTTCGGAAACAAGAACGGAAAATCAAAGATTCTTCTCTTCGTGTTCGAGTGACTGCTGTTCGCCTCGTCGTGGAAGGGTATCACAGAAAAGATGTTGCAAAAATGGTCAACCTTTGCCGTCAATCGGTTGCACCTTATGTCGCACGTTTTAATGAAGGTCGGCTCGATCATTTACTCGATCGTTGGTTGCCACCTGGCCGCGTGCCTTTTCTCACGGAAGAACAACAACAAGAACTGAGACAACTCATGTTAACCACTAACCTGTGGAAGCAGGATGGGGCATCGCATCTTCGTGGAACACACGCCTGTTGCAATTTTAATATCCAACAAACCTATGGTGTTTCGATGTCACGTGAGGGCATTCGCAAGTTATTACATCGTTTGCGTTTGTCGTGGACACGCTAGACTTACAAGCTCGTCAGGGGAATCCAACACGTCAAGCTGCGTTTCAAAAAGAACTCGAACTTATAAAAAAACGAATCACGGAACAAATACCGAGATACGGTCACCACACTCACGTGTCCATTTTTGGCGCAGTCGATGTTCAACAAGGGGACGTCGTGTTTCATCGTGCTTGTATTGGACAATGCGCGCATTCATCATGCCAAGATGGTGCGAGCATTCCTTGATAGTGAAGAAGGTACTACTTTTCACTTTATCTTTTTGCCACCGTATTCCCCACAGTTAAACCCTATTGAACGGCTATGGAAGTGACTAAAAGATGAAGTCATTGCCAACGTCTTGCATAAAGATCAGAACGATATTGCCCAATCGATCACTCGCTTTGAACAGCACGTCTTACAGCACCCAGATGAGGTGTTACGCCGCATCGGGTGTGTTGCGTGAATCAGAGGTTAAAACTTCAATTTGGATGTATATAGCATTGAGAAGTGGATGGCTGACGATAAAAACGGTATATATGTTAAAACATCGTATTCAGTCATTGACGATCTCGCAAACTTGTATGCAGCAACGAATCGGATTATGTACAGTACGTGCGACTGTCATGCCAAGCATATGCACAAAAGTCGTTGATGTGGACGAACATGAGGCACAAGCAATATACGAATGGTTTTTGGAAAATAAGGTATGAAAAAGAAATATTTCAACTGTCCCAAAAGAGTATGCTTTTGGGACACGCCTATTTTTTAAAGTAATTCGCGTCCATCTCTTCCAACATTTCTCCAATTTTGCGACCATGTATAAGCAAATCCGCCCAATCATCTAATGGCGTCGGTTCCATGTTCACAATCACTAATTTGGCCCCGCTTCGTTTCGCGATGACAGGAAGTTCGTTAGCTGGTGACACTTGTAAAGAAGAGCCGAGAACAATCCATAAGTCTGCTCGTTCGGCTGCTGTCCATGCTTGTTCAAACGCATCATACGGTAACGATTCCCCGAATAAAACAACGGAAGGGCGCAAAAAGCCGCCGCATGTGCACGTAAACTGTTCCTCTACATACCGTTTTGCGTCGTATGTTTGCCTGCAACGCGAGCAATGCACCGTTCGCAACGTTCCATGTAATTCAATGACATTTGTACTGCCTGCTTGTTGATGAAAGCCGTCGACATTTTGCGTGATGATTTGATCAATAAGCCCCCGCTTTTGCCAATCGGCCAAAATCATATGCCCGACATGTGGCTTACATTCAAGCAACGTACGAATACGATATTGATAAAATACAATAAACTCGTCTCGGTTATGTTGCATCGCATACGTACTTGCTAATTGTTGTGGATTTTTCGTGCGCCAAAGCCCTGATTTTGCCGAACGAAAATCGGGAAGCCCGCTCTCTGTAGACATTCCTGCTCCAGTAAATACGACTGTATACGAAGACTCTTTCAACCATTTTTCTAACATCCCGCATCCCTCCTTTTTATCTACTATAACTACTTCTTTATTCGCCCTTTTTTTCCTTTATTTTCACATATGTTTATAAGAAAAATAAGGACTTTTGATTCATGCCTATGAAAATAAGCGAAGTATAATAAGAAGTAAAGGCACAGCTAAGGAAACTTAGCGTCGCAAAGCTATAGGGGCTAACGGGATACCTATGCCAGCCAGCTGCCATTACCAAAAAATATACATATGAAATGGAGGAAAGGGTAATGTTTAAAAAAGGATTACCAATTTTACTAGCATCGATGCTCGTTGCTTCTCCAGCTTTTGCAGCGAAGCATGATGGAGCAAAACATGTACAGAAAAGTCAGTTTGTAGTGAAAAAGGAAGAGACGAAGAAAAAACAAGAGTTAGCTAAGCGGAAAAAAGAAGCGGCGAAGAAAAGACAAGAGTTAGCGAAAAAGAAAAAAGAGGCGGCGAAGAAAAAACAAGAGTTAGCGAAAAAGAAAAAAGAACAACAAATGTTAAAAAACAAATTGGCGGAACTAAATAAAAAGTTAAGCAAGATTGAAGTGCGTGTGAACGAGGTGACGATAGCGCTTGAAGCGTTTAGCACGCCGAAAGAACAACCAACTGCAGAACCAACACAACTACAAAGTGAACACACAACAGAGGAAACGACACAAGTAGTCAATGAACAAAATAGCGTGGCTGTAACAACACAAGATAACGCTACTGTGACTACGACTGAACAATCAATTGTCGTGCAAGATGAAGACGACGAAGCGGAAAAACAAGAAGAGCTAGATCAATGGTTTGGGAAGCTTATTGCTGCTTCTAATCAATTAAAAGCAGTAAAAAATGAAATTCGTGCGTTAGAAAAGAAAGTATATAAGAATGATGTCAACGTACAAGCGTTGAAAGAAAAAGTAAAGGCGTTAGAAGAAAAAGTACAACAAAATAAAAAGAAGCTGCTTGAATTGTTATAAGAGTGCCTGTTGGCGCTCTTTTTTGTATATTTTCGCGTGAAACACAAATGATAATAATCGTTCGAGAGGAGGGAAGCGAATGAACATCACACGTGCGCAACAAATTGCTCAGTCACCCGATATGAAAAATGTAACGTATAACGGAAAAGCCGTGTATATTGAACATATCGATGTACAAACGGAAATGGCAACGATTCATTTTTTAAACAACCCAGAAAAACAACAGCGCGTTCCGATTTCACAGCTAGAGGAGCATTAAGCAATGGGGATGTGACAAAGCAACTTGTTTGTCACATCCTTTTTTGTTGGAGTAAATCAATTAGTAAGTGTACAAGTTTGTTGTTTTTCATTGTCGGTGAGTAAAGATAAGAAAATGTTCGATAAAAAGGAGAATGTTTGACGTAAACAATCGATAGGTTTTTATGATTCAACTCCTGTTCAATGACATGACGTGAAAGGAGGGCTAAACCGTTTCCGTGCATTAACGTTTCTTTTATTCCTTGATTGCTGCTAATAATTATCAGCGATTTTACTTTTAGTCCATTTGAACGAATAAAATGGTTAAAATATTCACGTGTTCCAGATCCTAATTCGCGTGTAATCCATAGTTGGTTTTGTAAATCGTTTATCGATACTTCCTGTTTGTGAGCGAGAGGATGATCGTTAGACGCAACGATGACTAGCTCATCTTGCATAAATGGGTACACCACAAGCTCTTTTTCATTTGTTTGACCTTCAATTAAACCGATATGTGTTTGATACGTACGAACGAGCTCTACAATTTCTTTTGTATTGCCGATGATCACTTCCAATTGTAATTCTGGATAATCGTTTTGTAAGGCGCATAAAAAGGTAGGTAGCACATATTCCCCGATCGTAAAACTAGCCCCAATTTTTAATGTTCCTTTCACACAGTCGTGATGTTCCAAAATATCTTGTTTCGTTTGTTCGTATAACGTGATCATTTTTTTTGCTCGATCATAAAGCAATTCTCCCGTTGGCGTCATTTGTAGCTCTTTTGGTGAACGAATAAATAGTTTTGTTTGAAATTCTTTTTCTAAATTTTTAATGTGCAAGCTTACACTCGGTTGAGATAAATGAAGAATTTCTGCTGTTTTTGTGAAATTTTTCACCTCCGCTAATGTGATAAATGTTTTTAATTGTTCGTACATATCCTTCGCTCCTTAGTTATAAAAAAAATAAATAGTTCTGATAATTTATATTTATTTTACTAATTTTATTTTTTACGGTAAAGTCAAATAAAACATACTTTATTTATAGGAATAGTAGAAAAATGAGAGGTGAAACATGTTGCCATTTCAAGTCACAAACAGTCCATTTAATGAAGAACAAGTCGAGCTCCTCAATCGGCTTTGGCCAACATTAAATTCAGCACAAAAACTTTGGCTAAGCGGGTATTTAGCTGCAACCGAGTCGGTCGGAGCGCTTCAACAAGAATCATCTGTAACGAAGGAAGTGACCGTTCTTTACGGGTCGCAAACAGGAAACGCGCAAAAACTAGCGGAAAAAGTAGGGGAAACGCTTAAACATCGCGGGTTTCATGTCACCGTTTCCTCGATGCTTGATTTTAAGCCGAACGAGTTGAAAAAAATGAATACATTGCTCATTGTCGTTAGCACATACGGAGAAGGTGAACCGCCAGATAACGCCTTGTCATTTTACGAATTTCTTCATAGCAAGCGCGCACCAAAACTCGATCACCTTCGTTTCTCTGTGTTGGCGCTTGGCGATACGTCGTATGAACATTTTTGTAAAACGGGAAAAGATTTTGATAAACGGCTAGAAGAGCTAGGCGGGAAGCGGTTATACGAACGCGTCGATTGTGACGTCGATTATGAAGAAAAAGCAGTGAAATGGCTAGAGGGGGTGCTCGCCGAGTTAGATAAGCAAGGAGCCGTTTCCGTAGCAACAACTTCATCTGCACAAGCGAAGCCAACGACCATTTATTCACGAAAACATCCGTTTCAAGCGGAAGTACTAGAAAATATCAATTTAAATGGACGCGGCTCAAACAAAGAAACGCGACATATTGAATTATCTCTAGAAGGTTCTGGGTTTGTGTTTGAACCAGGCGATGCGCTCGGTGTTTTTCCAAAAAACGATCCAGAACTTGTCGACGCCATGATTCAAAAAATGAAATGGAATCCAGACATACTCGTTTCTATTGAAGAAAAGGAAGAGCCGTTACGAGAGGCGTTACAGTTTCTTGAAGTGACCGTATTAACCGAGCAACTGTTGCAAAAACTAGCGGAGTTTTCGAAAAATGATGAATTTCATTCCTTTCTTTCTTCTGAGCAAGAAGCGAAAAGAAAAGAATATATGAAAGGACGCGATGTGCTCGATGTTCTTTGTGACTTCGATTCGTGGGAGATGACACCACAGCAATTCGTCTCTTCATTACGAAAGTTGCAACCGCGCTTTTATTCAATCGCAAGTAGCTTGCTCGCTTATCCGGATGAAGTGCATATCACCGTTGGCGCGGTTCGTTACGAAGCACATGGGCGCTTACGGAAAGGAGTGTGCTCAACGTTTTGTGCCGAACGTTTACACATTGGAGATAAACTTCCTGTGTTCGTTCATCAAAATCCGAATTTTAAGCTCCCGGAACATACACATACGCCAATCATTATGATTGGACCGGGTACGGGAGTGGCGCCGTTCCGAGCTTTTATGCAAGAGCGCGAGGCGATTGGTGCGAAAGGGAAATCGTGGCTGTTCTTTGGCGATCAACATTTCGTGACCGATTTCCTTTATCAAACGGAATGGCAAACGTGGCTAAAAAACGGTGTGTTGACGAAGATGGATGTTGCCTTTTCACGCGATACGAAAGAAAAAGTATACGTGCAACACCGAATGATTGAACAGAGCAAAGAACTGTTTCGATGGTTAGAAGAAGGGGCAGCTGTTTATGTTTGTGGCGACAAACAACGCATGGCACGCGACGTTCATGAGACGCTTATCCATATTATTGCGAAAGAAGGAAACATGACAAGCGAACAAGCAGAAGCGTATATAGCTGAGATGCAAAAACAAAAACGTTACCAACGTGACATATATTAGGGGGGATGATTGTGGAAAAGTTTGTATTAACACCGCCGGACGGACCACCAAGCGACGTTGAGCGCATTAAACGAGAAAGCAACTATTTGCGCGGAACGTTGAAAGAAACGATGGAAAATCGCATTACTGCCGGAATTCCAGAAGATGATAATCGATTGATGAAATTCCATGGCAGCTATTTGCAAGATGATCGGGACTTGCGGTCGGAGCGGCAAAAACAAAAATTAGAGCCAGCGTATCAATTTATGATTCGCGTCCGTACCCCAGGTGGCGTAGCAACACCAGAGCAGTGGCTCGCGATGGACGAATTGGCGAGGAAGTATGCGAACGGGACGTTGAAACTTACGACACGACAAGCATTTCAGTTTCACGGCGTATTGAAGTGGAACATGAAAAAAACGCTCCAAGCCATTAACGATGCACTGCTTACGACGTTAGCGGCATGCGGTGACGTCAATCGAAACGTCATGTGCAATCCGAATCCTTACCAATCGGAAGTGCACGCAGAAGTGTATGAATGGGCGAAAAGATTAAGTGATTATTTATTGCCACAAACAAGGGCGTATTACGAAATTTGGTTAGATGAAGAAAAAGTCGCTGGAACACCAGAAGTAGAACAAGAACCGATTTATGGGCCGCTTTACTTGCCACGAAAATTTAAAATTGGTATCGCTGTTCCACCGTCAAACGATATCGATGTATTTTCGCAAGACCTTGGTTTTATTGCCATCATGGAAAACGGAAAACTTGTAGGGTTTAATGTAGCGATCGGTGGTGGCATGGGAATGACGCACGGCGATCGCACGACATATCCGCAGCTCGCAAAAGTGATCGGTTTTTGTAAACCAGAACAAGTGATTGATGTGGCGGAAAAAGTCGTTACGATTCAGCGTGATTACGGCAATCGCTCCGTACGTAAACATGCTCGCTTTAAATATACGATCGATCGGCTTGGTTTGGATGCAGTGAAAACAGAACTAGAGCGTCGACTTGGATGGAATTTAGAAGAAGCCCGTCCTTATTATTTCGAGCATAATGGCGACCGCTACGGTTGGGTCGAAGGTGTAAACGATACGTGGCATTTTACGTTGTTTGTCGAGGGCGGACGGGTGAAAGATACAGATGATTATCCATTGATGACAGGCTTGCGAGAAATTGCAAAAGTGCATACGGGCGATTTCCGTCTCACCGCTAACCAAAACTTAGTCATCGCCAATGTGCCAAGCGAGAAAAAAGAAGAAATTGATGCGCTCATTCAACACTACAAATTAACAGATGGGAAACATTATAGTGCCCTTCGCCGCAATTCGTTAGCCTGTGTGGCTTTGCCAACGTGCGGATTGGCGATGGCAGAAGCGGAGAGATATTTGCCGACACTCATTGATAAAATTGAAGAAATTGTCGAGGAAAACGGGCTTCGTGACGAGGAAATAACGATTCGCATGACCGGCTGTCCGAACGGATGTGCTCGCCATGTGCTTGGAGAAATTGCATTGATCGGTAAATCCGTCGGGAAATATAATATGTATCTCGGGGCTGCATTTGATGGCAGCCGTCTCGGTAAATTGTATCGGGAAAATATCGGGGAAAAAGAGATTTTATCTGAACTTCGTACGCTCCTTTTTCGGTATGCGAAAGAACGACTCCCTGGCGAACGTTTTGGCGACTTCGTTATTCGTGCGGGCATTGTGAAAGAAACGACAGATGGAACAAACTTTCATGACTAAACAAATCGGCTTCCTGTTTGGGAGCCGATTTGTTTGTAAAAAAAGGATGATTTGAAACGATCGAGAATATAATAAAGGGGCAAATTTTATTTATAGAAAGGAGTCATTTACATGATCGTTACAACAACAAACAGCATCGAAGGAAAACAAATTGAACAATATCTCGGTTTAGTGTCTGGTGAAGTGATTTTAGGGGCGAACGTCGTGCGCGATTTTTTAGCAAGCATTACAGACATTATCGGTGGGCGAAGTGGAACGTACGAGAACAAGTTAGCTGAAGGACGGGAAATGGCGGTGCAAGAGATGATGAAAAAAGCGCGCAATATGGGAGCGAATGCAGTAATTGGCGTCGATCTTGATTTTGAAACGTTGCGCGATGGCATGATGATGTGCATTGCGACAGGTACAGCGGTGAAGTTGAAGGAATAGAGAAAGGGGAGAAGAAGCTGAATCGGCTTCTTCTCTTTTGACTTATGAAAGAGTTTCATTCATTTCCCACGATTCAACGATGGCATAAGCCATTTGAGGCGGAAACCCTTTGCCCATTAAATATGTCATGGCGGCAATTTCTTGTAGAGCATGTGCGAATGATGTTGTCTTTGCCTCTTGAAGACCGTATTCAACAAATGGCTGAATAACATATAGTGTCTCTTTCTTTAAATGAGGGTATAGTGGTTGCTTTGTCATGTAATGACCGGTTATTTCCGAATATGGATATTGTGGAAACATGTAATAATACATAATACATCTCCTCGTTCACGCAACATGTCTGCGATGTCATAATATGCCTAATCTTTGTCCACGGTCACTAAGAAACTTTTCAAACTTTTGCCGAAAAACTGACATGTAATGTTCAACGATGATGAATAAAGGAATGTTACATATTTTTACAATATATGTTGTGATTCATGTAATAGAGCAAAAGGAGGAATGAAGGTTTCCTTTGTTTTATTGTTTTATTGACTTACGTATAAAAATGGGATATGATGTAATTAGAAGTTTATCTAAATATCTATTTTTTTTGATTGATATTTAGAAATTTGTCTAAATATCTAAAAGAAGGTAGGTGAAAAAGATGTCGTTTAACGAAGCGTTTAAAGCGATTGCTGATCCAAACCGAAGAAAAATTCTTTCCTTATTAAAAAAGGGAGATTTAACGGCAGGGGAAATTGCTGAACATTTTGATATGCAAAAGCCGAGTGTGTCTCATCATTTAAAAATATTAAAACAAGCCGATTTAGTGGAAGATCGGCGCGTTGGGCAACATATTTATTATTCGTTAAATACAACGGTATTCCAAGATTTAATGAGCTGGTTTTATGACATATTACAAAAAGAAGGTGATGAATCATGAAAAAGTACTTATTTATTATTATTCTCATTGCATGTAGCTATGTATTGAGCTTATTAGCGATCCCTTTTTTGCCCGATGAAGTGGCGATTCATTGGAATGTTGCTGGGGAAGCTGACGGCTTTACGAACAAATGGTGGGGCGCATTATTATTTCCGATCTTTTTATCAGGAATTGTCGCTCTCGTCATCTTCTTGCCGAAGCTTGATCCACGGAAAGAAAACTACGAGAAATTTGAAAAAGTATATCGCATTTTTTTGCATGTATTTGTCATCTTTTTGTTCGGTCTACATGTAGTAACACTCGCATACAATATCGGGTTTCATGTACAAGTCGATGTCGTTGTGCCGATTGGAGTTGGAGTATTGTTCGTTGTGCTTGGAAATTATATGCCAAAAATTAAATCGAACTATTTTTTCGGCATTCGTACCCCTTGGACGCTAGAAGATGAAGAAGTTTGGCAAAAAACGCATCGTGTCGGTGGAAAAGTGTTTGTTATGATGGGTGTATTGATTATGCTTACGGTATTTGCAACAAGTGTATGGCGCTTTACTTTTCTTGTGATCATCGTATTGGTCGGCACGATGTATTTGTTTATCCAGTCGTATATATTTTCTCGTAAATAAAGGGGGAAATCGATTTGTTTGGGATGTCTATTCAATTACTTATTTCTTTATTTGTTCCTTTAGCGCTTATCCTATATGGACGAAAAAAAGGATGGCTCTCATGGAAAGCGTTCGGTGTTGGCTTGCTTGTTTTTGTTTTATTTTCACAAGTGTTAGAGAAAGTTATGCATATGCTTGTAATAGATCCGAGTGGCACATCGTTAAAAGGAACGAGTAGCGTTTGGGCGTTTGTCGCTTACGGGGCTTTAGCAGCTGGAGTGTTTGAAGAGATAGGAAGGTATGTCGGGTTTCGTTTTATGTTAAAAAACAATCGGGCATACGGGGATGGATTATCATTTGGTGTAGGGCATGGAGGAATAGAAGCGATGCTCCTAGGTGCTTTTAGCGCCGTGAATATGATGGTCATTTCTCATTTCGTTCAAACAGGCCAGTTTGAGCAAATTGCTTCCTCTCTTCCTGCTACACAAGTGGAGATGCTCAAAAACATGTTAAATCAGCCTGATTGGATGTATGTATTAGGTGGTATCGAGCGAACATTTGCGATCGCGATCCATGTTGCGCTTTCTCTTCTAGTGTTGTATGGGGTTCGGAAGGGGCAATTTCGTTATGTTGTCTATGCAGTCGGCATTCATGCTCTAATTGATGTTGTCCCTGCATTATATCAAGTGAAAGTCATTTCAAATGTTTGGATTGTAGAAACGATTCTTGCTTTCATTGCCATCGCTTCCCTTGTCTTCATTCGACGTATCGCCAAAAAGTTTCATTAAAGAGCTTGCAGCGAAACACGTTTCATACCTAATGCTTGTGTCAAAGTCATGAGGGAGAAGCAATGGGGATCTTTTTAATTTTTATTTTGTGTGTCGTTGAATTGATAGGAGCGCAGGCTGTGATACAAGCCGCAGCAAAAAAGAAGCAATTAAGAAAAAATCAACTATTCTCCCTGCATTTCCGCTTGATGCAACAAAGATTTATAAATGAAGTGCAATTAAAACGTTTAGGCGCAAAAGGTGTTGTTCGCCTCAATCAATCGGATTTGCAAGTAGTCGTCGGAACAGACGTTGAATTTTTAGCAAATGAAATGAGAAAAAATCATTGAATTATATCTCTCACATCTCCCTCACCGATAAATGAGGGAGATGTTTTATTATTAGTAATTGTTTTCAAAATAGGACGAAAAACGAGACATGTTACATCATTGTTACTTTTTTGTGAATAAATTGAGGAAAAAATGTAAAAATTATTTGAACTATTTTTATACATATACCTGTATATGTTTTATGGTAGTACAATGAAAGTGTAGAAAGTATTTCAAAAAAGGAAGGTGGTTGAAAATGGCAAATATTATTGTTGTTGGGGGAAACTTTGCCGGATTAACTGCGGCGCTTGAGTTGAAGAGGAAGTTGGGAAGTGGTCATCAAGTAACCGTCATTTCGAAATCACCTGTTTTTGTTTTTATTCCTTCACTAATTTGGGTTCCGTTTTCGGAGAGGGAAATAAAAGATATTACATTGCCGGTTGAGCCGATACTATCTAAAGCAAATGTGAAGTTTATTCATGCAGAAGCGTTAAAGGTAGATCCGGAAAAACAAAAAGTAGAAACAACCAAAGGAACGTATTCATATGACTATCTTGTCATGGCTACAGGTCCGGATTTAGCATTCGATGAGGTAGAAGGGTTAGGAGAAAATAGCAACGTTTCGTGTATTTGTCACCCAAAAGGAGCAATGGAAACGAGAAAAAGATGGGAAGAATTTGTGAAAAATCCTGGTCCTGTCGTCATTGGTGCAGCTCCTATAGCGGGATGTTCTGGAGCGGCATATGAATTTTTGTTTAATTTTGAGCAACAATGTCGGGCAGCGGGGATTCGTGATCAAGTTGATATTACATGGGTTACACCAGAGCCGTTCTTAGGGCATTTTGGCATTGAAGGAATTGCTGGTGGAGAGGCGATGCTTAAAGTATTTATGAAAATGTTGAATATTCGCTATATTACAAATGCAGCGATTAAAAAGGTGACAGGAGATGAAGTCATTTTAGATGATGGAAGACACCTACCTTATAAGTTTTCAATGATCATGCCTGCTTTTTATGGGGCGAAAGTAGTGCGTAATTCTCCTGGATTAGGAAACCAACGTGGATTTATTCCAGTTCATGACACATACCAACATAAAGTATATCCAACTATTTTCGCGGTAGGTATTGCGGCAGATTACCCAGTTTCTTTTCATACAAAAGTACCATTAGGTATGCCGAAAACAGGCTATCCTGCTGACGAGTCGGCAAAAACAGCGGCTGAAAATATAGTTCGGTTAATTCGGGGTGAAAAGGTATTAAAAGAAAAACCAATGGGAAAAATCCCAGGACTTTGCATTATGGATGCTGGAAAAAAAGAAGTACTTATTGTCACGAACTCATTATTAAAACCAAGAAAATTTGCGATGCTATTGCCGAATCCATTATATGACATTGGTAAGCGGCTGTTCGAAAAATACTTTATGTGGAAAACAAAAAATGGACTAAGTTATTTACCATAGCCCCTAGTCTTCAAAGATTAGGGGTTTTTTGGCCAGAATATGTAGCGACACGAGCCAAAATTAGACATACGCCTTCCATAAATTTGGGTATACTCAAACAAAGCAGCGGCCATCCCGGATTTCCAATCGAGAGGAAGCTGCCCAGAGAAAAAACGGCGAACGAACGAAATGAAGGAAAGAGAGACGTTCGTCTGTTTTTTGGTTTGATCATACAGCCATCGCAGCAACACATACGCGATGAACGCCGCAAACAGTTGGTTGTATACCGCATTTTCCGTCGTGCCAAACAAGGTCGGGACATTCAGATATTGCTTCACCCAACGGAAAAAGACCTCAACAGTCCAACGTTGTTGGTACATGTCGGCAATGGTTTCCGCAGACGCATGGAAGAGGTTCGTCACGACCCGAATGTCGCGGCCATTCGCATCTCGAAAGATCACCACCCGGTGACGCTTGGTGGAGCGGCATTGTTTCGTCCCCAACTGGCACGTGAAGTCGGCTTGAACCGATGAGGATGTGCTGGAAAGGCGTTTCAAGCTTTTTTTCTGATGAAGTTCGATGTTGTCCTTCATCCGAATGACAAAGAGCTGATGCTGCTCCACAAATCGATCGAGGCGTTCGATTTTGAAATACGCCCGGTCTTCCACCAGCACTTGTTGAGCGTTCGTCAACTGTTCTCCCACCGGGCCATCATGACGCAGTCCGATGGTTTCCACCACGTCTGCCGGCAACGAGGATTCCGGCGAATACGCGACGTGCAGCTTCACTCCGGCGCGTTCGCCGTGATACGGCGCCCATGGCAGGCGGTTTTTCCCGACCGTGACGGTCGTCGAATCCACCACCCGAAGC
>NZ_JXTH01000041.1 GCF_000836725.1 Anoxybacillus thermarum
TCTCCTCCAAAAGGGCCGCCAACAAGACAGCGAACACCTTTTGAAGAGTTCTGACTAATTGTTCCTCCAGCTCTTTTAATAAAGGCCATTCTGTGGTAAAATGTTTCATGGACTCTCTCCCTCCTGTTTTATTGATGTTGGTCATCACCATCATAGCAGGGAGAGAGTCCTTTTTGCATGACATTTGCTTTTTTCTACCGCGCTTCGCTTGGTGGCCCCGACGAGCGTCGCGAACAAAAGTTCGTAACCCTCGTCGGGGAATCATTCCTGAATGTCACCCACAAATATTTTACTCACACTGGGAGCAAGTAGCGAATGAATTTGGATTACTTCATTGCCCTTACTGTGGGGAGAAATGGGGTGGGAAAAGTGAAACTAAGGAGAGTATATAACTGTCTTTTTGAAAATGAAGAAGAGCAGGAACTTTTGTACGTGCACGGGGAGGACTTCGATGGAAACATTATTTATGAATATTGTGATGGAACGTTTCAATTGCATAAAATGACGAAGTATCAGCTTACTGAAAAGTATAGTAGAGTATGGATTTCTCCATCAAAAGAAGATTTATAGTGCGAATATTATACAAAACATGAGGTGAAACAAAGTGGAACACGACTTAAAAGCACTAAGACATTATTACGACAGGGTGCTAATCAATGAATATTACTCAACACCAGAAATTGATCCAGACATCACAAACAAAATTGTTGCCGGGTTGATTTTATACATGGATATTGCTGAAAAACAACAAGCAAAAATCGAGAAGTACGAAAAGGCATTAAAAGAAGCAATTCAAGCTGTTTGGGACGCAAAGCGATTCAAACAAGAGTTCAACGATATGGTTGGTTTCGATTTCTTTGAAGATTGAGTGAGGTGACAAGAAATGAATCAATTACAGAAAGTGTTTACCTACAGCGGCAGCCAAGTACGAACGATTATAAAGGATGATGAAGTTTGGTTTGTGGCAAAAGATGTTTGCGATATACTGAACCATTCTAATCATAAAATGGCGGTATCTAGGCTTGATGAAGATGAGGTAAATAAAGTTTACCTCATCGATTCACTAGGGCGCCAACAGCAGACAACCGTTGTAAACGAAGCCGGACTATATTCTTTGATACTTACAAGTAATAAGCCAGAAGCGCGTCAATTTAAACGCTGGATTACGCACGAGGTTATTCCGACCATACGGAAAACCGGCGGCTATGTAGCGAATGACGACTTATTCGTAGAAACGTATCTGAAGCACGCAGATGAGCAGACGAAACTATTATTCCGCGCCACGCTAGAAACGGTAAGAAAGCAAAATGAGCAAATCGCCGTCATGCAGCCGAAAGCCGATTATTTTGACGCGCTTGTTGATCGTCGCTTGCTGACGAACTTCCGTGATACAGCTAAGGAACTAAAGGTGAAACCAAAGGCTTTCATCGATTGGCTTCTGGCCAAAAAATATATTTACCGCGACCAGAAAGGGAAGTTAAAGCCATACGCCCAATATGTCCCTTCCTTGTTCGAATTGAAGGAATGGGAACGAAACGGACGAGCTGACGTGCAAACACTTGTTACACCGAAAGGAAGAGAGACGTTTAGAATATTGCTACAAAAAGCTGTGGTATAAGGTATAATATGGGTAAATGAATATGTCCAAGACCGAGAGCGTGAGGACACTGATTGTGCAGAGTAGCATGGCTAGCTCTGTATGATTGGTGTCCTCTTTTGTTTTATCAGAAAAACGAAAGGGAGAGGTACCATGCGAACGATCCAGCAAGAATTAAAAAAATGGATGAAAGTTAATAAAGTTCAGCAACGCCAAAACAAGCGCAAAAAAGCGCGTAAAAAGAAACGAGGAAAAGAGCGGCTGACGGAGCGAGATATTAAGGAATTAATGGGCGTTGGTCGACCAGTGTATAGACGCGGCAAAGGTGGGGCATTTCGACAGAGATAATCACTATTTCGGAGGTTGGGAAGATGGACTTTATGTTACCTGAAATCGATCGAAAAGCGACGAAAAAAGCGGTGGAAGCGGCACTCGAAAAATATCGCATTTTCTTGCTGACATTGAAACTAGACCAGATGCCAAAGGTGACTCAACACTACTCGCTCGTTCCTGCAAAGACAAATAAACTCCACTCCTCAACCGAAGAAATAGCAATTCGAAATGCTGATTACGAGCGGGAGCGGGCAGAGTACATTCAGCGCATTGTTGAGGCTGTCAATCGTCTTGATTACTGGGAGCGAGCAATTATTATTCAACGATACATGAATGGAGAAGAGGTATTTGATTACGCCGTTTACAACGAGCTAGGAATGAGTCACCGTCATTACTATCGTCTCAAGTCTAGGGCGTTTTATAAGTTAGCATTTGCCCTTGAAATCGAAGTGTATCGAAAAAGAAGGAGGGACGAGCAATGAACTTTGTTCAACCGATTCGTGATCCAGAAAAGATTGCGGCAATGAAAAAATACTTGTTGCAACGAAGCAAGCGAAATTACATTTTATTCATCATCGGAATTAATACAGGTTTGCGTATATCAGATATATTGCAATTGAAGAAGGAAGATTTGCTTCAAACGCATTTGAAGTTGCGGGAAAAGAAAACAAGAAAGGAAAAACGAATTCGTATTCCGCCAGCGATACGTAAAGAGTTGATTGAGTACGCAAAAACACTTAAAGACGGTGAATACGCTTTTCGAAGCCGACAAGGCGGTAACCGTCCTATTGACCGTTCAACAGCGTATCGTATTTTGCGTGAGGCGGCCGAATATGTATCGCTCGATGAGGTGGGCACGCATACGCTGAGGAAGACGTTCGGTTATCATTTTTACCAACAGACTAAAGACGTTGCAATGCTTCAAGAGCTGTTTAACCATTCCAGTCCACACATTACCTTAAAGTATATCGGCGTCAATCAAGACGCAATGGATAAGGCGATGATGAAATACAAGATATGATTTTTCTTTTTTGGCTATCAGCACAACATAAAAAAGCATGGTGTGCACTCGTTTTGTAAAATGGATTGAAGCTAGAAATATCAAGGGGTTTCTGAATAGGGTGAGTGCATCAGTCTGTAAATTGAAGTGAACTCATTGGAGGGAAAGCGAGTGTTAGTCGAAGAAGCGAAAAAGCGAATCGAATATTTGCAAGAATATATTCGAATGATTGAAAACTACACTCCAACGACGATGGAAGAAGAAGCGGTGTACTTGTATGTGCAACTGGAGAGTGTTACGAAAGTAGTGCAGGAACTAAACAAAAAAGGCTATCGGATCGGTAACCGGAAGCTAACGACGGTGGACGTATCTAATATCATTCGCGCCAAACCAAAAGATGAGATGCACGAGCTGGCCAAGCGGATGTTTACGAAGAACAGGAAGCGGGGGAGTCGGTATTGGTAAGCGAATGATGGCACAATCGTGGCACAATTTTGGCACAATGATGGCACAATGTTTTCGTTTAGAGGTGTTATGATGATAACGTGAAAGACTTTGGTTGAAGCGTGACGCCACTTCATTTGAGGTGGCGATTATTATTTTTGTCGATATTTGACGAATGAATTATGTAGGATGATGACTCCTTTTGCCGAATGGAGTAGGTGGAAGGAGGGAAAGGAAATGACTAGAAAAATCGAATCGTATTGCCCAGATTGCGGTAAGCCAATATATGAAGATGAAAATGCATTGACCGGTTTTTGTGAAGAGTGTTCTAAAGATAAATAATTAATGCAAGCATCCTTCGGGGTGCTTTTTTATTTGGAGGGAAAACCATGCGGAATTTAAAGGTTAATGTAAGTTGGCATGTTATCGCTGAGACAGATGGCTGCATGGTTGTTGGCTTTTGTGTGGATGGAAGGCTGGCGGCTATTGTTTCTGGAGAATCAAATGATTTATATGAGAAGATGAAGAACTTCTTTTTAGACAAGGAGTAGTGACAATATGCCGAGCAAACCGTTGAAACCTTGCGCCGTTCCTAGGTGTTCAAACCTTACACAAGGTCGCTACTGCCACGCTCATCAGAAAAAAGAGCAGCAAAACAAATACGAGCGCCATCGCTACTATGACGAACACATTCGTGATAAGAAAGCCAGCGACTTTTATCACAGCAAAGAGTGGCAACGTGTTCGGCGCTTAGCGTTGATTCGCGACAAACATCTTTGTCAGCATTGCCTCGCCAAGAAGCGCATCACGCCAGCTGATGTAGTTGACCATATTGTACCGATACGTGTCGATTGGTCGCTGCGTCTATCGTTGAGTAATCTGCAATCACTTTGTAACTCCTGTCACAACAAGAAAACGGCCGAAGATAAGAAACGATATGGGAAGGGGGCGGGGTGAAAATTTTTCACTGGGCGGCTCTTGACCGCGCGCCCCCCTCAGCGTGAACAAAGTTCCCTTTTTGACGTAAAAGGGGGATAACAGTTTTTGGAGAAAATCAAAACGAAAGGTGGTGTTGAAAATGGGTCGGCGTGCGAAGCCGGTAGATTTAATTCTTATTCAAGGTACGAAGCATTTAACGAAGAAGGAAATTGAAGCACGACAAGAAGCGGAAGCAAAGTTACGTCCGAACGACGATAAGGTCAGACCGCCGAACTGGTTAGATGATGTAGCAAGAAAAGAATTTAAGCGGCTTGTCAAGGAATTGAAAGAAGTGGGGCTAGTCACAAATGTAGATGTAAATGCTCTTGCCTTGTACTGCGATGCGTATTCTAACTATGTAAAGTGCTCGCAGATCATTGAGGAAGAAGGGCTTATGGTGGAATATACAAACAAGGCGGCGGAAACAAACAAAGTGCCTCATCCATTGCTCACAAAGAAAAAGCAATTGCATGAGCAAATGAAATCGCTGGCCGTCGAATTTGGATTGACTCCAAGCTCTCGTGCAAAACTTGCTTTGCCAAAGGAAGAACCAAAGCAGCCGACGCCGTTTGAACAGGAGTTTGGTGAAGTATGAGTTTAAAGCAGTGGCTTATTGATTACTCGCACGATGTTATTGATGGTCGTGTGATTGCCTGTCAGAAACATAAATGGGCGTGCATGCGGTTTTTAAGAGATATTGAACGCGAGGGAACAGAAGATTTCCCTTACATTTTTAGTGAAACGAAAGCGATGCGCTTCCTCAAGTGGATGACGCTTTTTAAACATACGAAAGGTGTACTTAAGGGGCAACACATTCGACCGCATGAAATACAAGTGTTTGTGTTTGGCAACATTTATGGATGGGTGCATAAAGAAACGGATTATCGACGTTTTAAAAAGGCATATTGGCAGGTTGGAAGGAAGAATGCCAAATCACAAAGCCTTGCATGCGTAGCGTCATATGAAGCAATGGCTTTCGGTGAAAACATGTCCGAAGTATATATTGGGGCTACTAAGACAGAACAAGCAAGAATCGTCTGGAATGAAACTGAAGCAATGCTGGCGGGCTGTCATGAGTTGAAAGGAAAGTATGAAGTAAAATACGGTGCTATACATCATCCTAAAAGTCGTTCAATTATTCGACCTCTATCTAAAGAAGACAGGAAAACGGGCGATGGACTAAACCCACAGTGCGGCATTATTGACGAGTATCACGCGCATGAAACAGATGAAATTTATAACATTATTGATTCTGGTATGATTGCACGCGCGCAGCCGTTGCTGATGATTATTACAACAGCTGGTGTAAACTTAAATAACCCATGCTATCGGAGTGAATATCAATACGTTTCGAAGCTTTTAGACCCAAATAGTCCTGTTGAAAACGAACGATACTTCGCAATGGTCAACGAATTAGATAAAGACGAGGACGGAAATTTAATTGACGATATTCGAGATGAAAAGGCATGGCTAAAAGCTAATCCAATTGCGGCATCGTATCCAGAAGGAATTGAAAATATTCGAGCAAAGTTACAAGAAGCGCTTGAAAAGCCCGATAAAATGGACGATTTTCTCACTAAAAACATGAATATATGGATTAATAAGCGTGCACAAGGGTATATATCGTCTGATCGCTGGGCGGTCTGCGGTGCGGAAAAGTTTCCGGATATCAGTGGATTGGATGCGTATGTAGGCGTTGACTTGTCGGCAACGACCGACTTAACGAGCGTTTCTATCGAAATTCCATTGAGCGATGGGCGATTTGTCGTGCTGTCCCACTCATTCATACCTGAAGAAAAGCTAGACGAGCGAGTGAAAACCGACAAAATGCCATTCGATCAATGGGCTCGTCAAGGATGGATTACAACAACGCCAGGCGCGGTTGTTGATTACGCGTTTGTTCGCGAATATATCAAATCCATCGCGGAAAAATATGACGTTTCGGTGAAAGAAATTTGCTATGACAAATATAATGCACGCCATTTGATGCAGGAACTTGAGGCAGATGGGTTCGTGACAGTAGAAATTCCACAAGGGATTCGCTATTTATCGGAGCCGACAAAGAATTTTCGAACGAAGGTGTTCGAAAAGAAGATTATTCATAATAATAATCCCGTTTTATCGTGGGCGATTGGTAACGCGGTTACGCGAAAAGATGCTCAAGAGAACATTATGTTGGACAAGTCAAAGAGCACGGATCGGATTGACCCACTAGCAGCGCTTATTAACGCGCACGCTCGGGCGATGTTTGCGAATGCGGAGTCAGTTGACGTATCGGAATTCGCGACCGACGACTTTTTAGACAGACTGTGGGGTTGATAAAGTGAAGAAATTAAGACAAGTCTTTCGTGATTATGCGGAAGATTTTTTTATTTTTGTTGGTTTAACGCTCATTAATGTGGCAACTTTTCGATTAAGCGTTACAGCCGGCCTGTATGTACTTGGGTGTTCTTTTTTAGCTGTAGGTGTTTTTGTTGCAATACAGCCACCTAAACGTTATCCGCCATGAAGGAGGTGAGGAATAAATGTTTTTTCGACGTGCTTTGGAGCGGCGCAGTATCGAATATGGCTTAAACGATCCAACTCTTTTAGATTTTCTCGGCATTTCTCCCGGTGATGTTAACGTTTACGGCAAAAATGCTTTGAAAGAAGCAACGGTTTTTGCATGCGTCAAAATATTAGCTGAGTCGATTTCGAAGTTGCCGTTGAAGATTTATCAAGAGGATGAAAATGGCGTTATTAAAGCCTCAAAGCATTACTTATATAGGCTATTAAAACTCCGCCCCAATCCGTATATGTCGGCCTCTGACTTTGCCAAGTGTAATGAAACGCAGCGGAACACGTATGGGAATGCATACGTCAATATCGAGACTGACGAAAAAGGCAAAATTGTAGCGTTTTGGCCGATTGACGCAAGTAAAGTACGCATTTGGATTGACGATGTCGGACTTTTTAACAGTAAAAATCGCATCTGGTATGAAGTTGATGTCGGAACAGAGCGACGAAAGCTGATGCCAGACGAAATTTTGCATTTTAAGAGCGGCGTGACGCTAGATGGGATAGTTGGAGTGCCTCCACTTGAATATTTACGAGCAACCGTGGAAAATGCGGCTGCGGCAGGCAGATTTATTAATAATTTTTATAAGCAAGGGCTACAGGTAAAGGGGATTGTTCAGTATGTCGGCGATTTAAACCAAGAAGCAAAGAAGCAATTTCGAGAAAAATTCGAGGAAATGTCATCAGGGTTAAAAAATAGCCATCGAATTGCGCTTATGCCGATCGGGTATGAATTCAAACCCATTAGTTTATCCATGTCCGATGCTCAATTTCTTGAAAATACACAGCTTACGATCCGACAGATTGCAACAGCATTTGGTATCAAAATGCACCAGCTGAACGATTTAAGCCGAGCGACTCATACGAATGTGGCGGAGCAACAACGACAGTTCTATGTGGATACATTGCTACCAATTTTGACGATGTATGAACAAGAAATGACATATAAACTGTTCCTCGACAGTGAAATTGATGCTGGATATTACGTGAAGTTCAACGTTGACAGCATGCTTAGAAGCGACATTAAAACACGTTATGAAGCGTATGGCATCGGGATTGAGAAAGGTTTTATCACACCGAATGAAGCGAGAGCGTTAGAGGAGAAACCGCCTCTTCCAGGCGGTGATCAGCTTGTGTTTAATGGCAACGTCATTCCATTGACGATGGCTGGTCAACAGTATGTGAAGGGAGGTGGGGAAAATGGACAAACAGGCGACGATGGAAACAAAGGAAATTCGAGCGCTGCCAGTGAAAATTGAAGTCCGCAAATCAGCAGAAGGGGAGGAACAACGGACGATATCCGGTTCTATCAAGTACAACACAGAAAGTGCGGAGATGCGAGACTGGTGGGGCGACACGTTTGTTGAAGAGATTGCTTCTGGAGCATTTGACGAAAGCCTGAAAACGCGCAGTGTTGTTGGGTTGTGGTCACACGATGCGTCTAAAGTGCTTGGAAGCACGAAAAGCGGAACGTTGCGCCTAGAAAGCACGGAAAAGGAACTACGTTTTGAATTAGATTTGCCGAATACGACTATCGGCAATGACGCCTGGGAAATGATCAAACGAGGAGATGTCGATGGTGTATCGTTTGGCATGCGAGTCATAAAAGACAAATGGTCGCAAGTCGATCGCGACGGCAAAAAAATCTACAAACGTTCCATTTTGGATGCGGAATTGTATGAAATTTCTCCTGTTGCTTTCCCAGCGTACCCAGCAAACGAAGTATCTGTCCGATCGCTCAATGAATACCGTGAACAACAAAAACGCGCTTCTAACGAGTACAAAAAAAGAAAATTAGCAATGGAATTAGAGCTGATGTAATCGGCTCTTTTTAACTTTTAACAGGAGGTTGAATGATATGGGGAAAGAATTACGCGAAATGTTACAGAAATTAGAACAAATGAAATCAGAAGTTCGCTCTCTTTTAGGAGAGGATAAAGTGGACGAAGCAGAAAAGCGCATGGAAGATGTGCGAGCATTGCAAAAGAAAATCGAAGTGCAGCGGCAATTGGAGCAAGAAGAACGTGGCGGGCTTGGAATTGGTGGAGCTCAGTTGGCTAGTGGGGAAATTCGCACGGTGACAAAAGAAGATGCCGAGTTAGAAAGTGAGTATCGCCAAGTGTTCATGAAGGCAATTCGCCGTCGGTCGGTATCATCGGATGAGCGAAGCATCATCGCGGAATATGAAAAACGTGCGGTGATGCATACTGGTGGGGTTGTTGGCCAAGCGGATGGAGATTCTGGACTGATTTTACCTCAAGACATTCAAACAGAGATTTATACGCTTATGCGAGATTTTAACGACCTTTCTCAATATGTGAATGTACAAAATGTGACGGCTCTTAGTGGCTCTCGTGTACTCGAAAAAGATGAGGACATGGTGCCTTTCCAAGATGTCGATGAATATGGATTGATTGGAGAAACGGACAATCCTAAGTTTGTTCCAATCTCTTACTCTCTCAAAAAACGTGCTGGCATTTTACCTCTAACGAATGAATTGATTGCTGATACAGACCAAAACATTGAGCAATACGTTACGAATTGGATTAGCAAAAAAGCTGTCGTTACACGAAATTATCACATCACGAATTTATTGAAAACAATGCCAAAACAATCATTAGCTAACTTCGACAATATCAAAAAAGTTCTTAACGTACTATTGGATCCGGCTATTAGCGCAAATAGCATCATTTTAACGAACCAAGACGGTTATCACTGGTTGGACGAGCAGAAAGACGCAAATGGACGCTATTTATTGCAAGATGACCCAACTCAACCAGGACGCAAACTATTTAAAGGACGTCCTGTTGTTGTTGCATCGAATCGATTCTTAAAAACAGAAGGAACGTCTACATTGTTGGCACCAATCATTATTGGTGATTTAACACAGTTAATCGTTGTATTTAACCGTCGCTTCTTTGAATTGGCGAGCACAAAAGAAGGTGGCGACGCTTTCCTTCGTGATACAACGAACCTTCGTACAATTATGCGCGATGATTATAAATTCTGGGATACAGGGGCAGCGGTGTTTGGACAATTAGATGTTACGGACACGGTTTGATGAATGGTTAGAAAAAAACGATGGGGAAGTTATTCCCCATCCCCTTAATGGGGTGATGTGATTTGATTATTTCCATTTTTGAAGCGAAACAATGGTTGAAAATTGACCACGATGAGGAAGACGCCGTAATTGATATGCTTATCCATGCTGCAGAAGCTTATATAAAAAACGCAACGGGTAATGTTTTTGATGATACGAATCATCTAGCAAAATTGCTTTGCCTCGTATTTGTCACCGATTGGTATGAAAACAGGGAAATGATCGGGAAAACGAGCGAAAAAATAAGACCAACCGTTGAAAGCATCATTGCGCAACTTTCGCATTGTTACGATACACAAGAAGGTGATACTGGATGAATCCAGGAAAATTGAAAGACCGTCTGATTTTTTATGAAATTGTTTTTGAAGACGGAGAAGAGATGCTTATTGAACGGTTTAAAGTCTGGGGACAAATAAAGTTCAAAAAGAACAAATTTACCGATCAACAACCTGAAAAGTCGTATCAGATCATTATTAGGGCGAATAAAGGTGTAAAACAGCACATGAAGGTCGTTTGTCAGGGGAAATGGTACGATGTGATGACGATAGATGAGGCGGAACCGGGATATTTAGTGCTGGATTGTTTGCTTGGATATATTCATAATTTGAATGATTTGTGTTCGATTTCTCGTTTTCAAGAAATTGAATTGCCAAGCGGAGAAACGGTCTATCAACCGGTAAAAATCATGGAAAATATTCCATGTGAGCTTGTAAAAATTGAATCTGGTAACAGTACGCAGACGGAGACGACTCACAACATTCGGTTCATGTATAAAATTCACATGGAAACACACAGAAATTTATTGATAGGCGACAAAATAGAAGTCGTTCGCAGAGGACAGACATTCCGATTTATTGCGAAGGAATGGTTTAAATATCATACCTTCCAAGAAGTCATTGCAGAAATGGAAGGTGAAGCGTGATGTTTGAAATAAAAATGGACAATTTTAAAAAGTACGAAGAGCAATTCCTGTTTATAAAAGAAAATCTTCCAGAGGAGCTTGAAAATTATTTGCTAGAAACGGCTAAAAGCTTGCTGAGGTTGGCAAAAGTAAGAACCCCGAAACAGGAAGGTGATTTACGGAGAGGCTGGGAAATAGGAGAATTGAAACGAGAAGGCGATGATTTAATCATAAGTGTGTACAATAAGGAGTTCTATGCTCGTTTTGTTGAGTACGGTCATAAAGTGGTGATTAATAAAAAAACAGTAGGGTATGCGCCTGGATTCTATATGCTGACTGTATCTACAAAGCGAATTCGACGTCAAATTCCTCGAAGATTGAAAAAACACTTTGACAAGGTGCTGAATTCGTTATGATGTTGTCACTTAGAGATGCGATTATTAGTAAGTTAAAAACTACCTTCCCAGACCACAAAATATATGGCGAAAAAGTGGAACAAGGTCTTAAAAAGCCTTGTTTTTTTATTACTGTTTTGCCTGGCGATGTTATTGAGTTAAGCAAATCTATGCAGCAAAGGGAAATCACCATCGATGTTCAGTACTTATCCGAAGAAGAAACGAACGCCAAGAACATTGAAATGGCTGATTTGTTGAACGATTTGTTCCGAAAAATTGCCCTTGACGGGCTGACGGTGAGCGTTATAGAGCGAAGATTTGAAATCGTGGATGATATTCTCCACTTTTTCCTCGATCTCGACTTCATCGTGATGTTGAGCGATACAGAGCAGCATGAATTAATGCAGGAAATCATCCATAACAAGGAGGTATTGTAATGGGCTTACCTCAAGTAAATATCGTGTTTAAGACGCTTGGGGCCACGGCTATTCAACGTGGTGAGCGCGGAATAGTCGCATTGCTTTTAAAGGATACCGCGGCTCTTGGAGCGCATGTTTTAACAAGTATTACGGATATTCCTACGGGATTATCGGCTGCGAATAAAAAACAAATTGAGCTGGCTTTTATCGGTGGCGAACGGACGCCGAATCGGGTGGTTGTGTACGTCTACGATCCGAATTCCACAGTTACGAACGGAACGCCGCAGGATGTAGCTCTGAACTATTTAGAAACTGTGAAATTCGATTATTTTGTCTTCCCGGAGATTGAAGAGGCAGACAAAACGAAAATCACCACATGGATAGGTTTGCAGCGCGCCAACGGTAAGATGGTGAAGGCCGTATTGCCCCATCATGCGGCCGATAAAGAGTACATTATTAATTTTACGACAGAAAACATTGTCGTCGGCGATACGACGTATACGGCAGCCCAATATTGCTCACGCATCGCTGGATTAATCGCCGGAACGCCGTTGACGATTTCGACGACATTTCAACCGTTACCGGAAGTGGACAGCGTCCAAAGCTATACAAAGGACCAATTAAACCAAGCGATCGATAATGGTGAATTTGTGATTTACCACGATGGGGAAAAAGTGAAGGTCGGTCGCGGGGTGACATCGCTCGTTACGACCACGCAAGATAAGGGAGACGATTTCAAGAAAATTAAAATCGTCGATATCCTCGATCTCATGTATATGGACATTCGTAAGACGATTGAGGATAAGTATATCGGCAAATATGCGAACAGCTACGACAACAAGGTGCTGCTCATTCAAGCCATTAATGCGTACTATGAGCAGCTAGAGATTGACGGGCTACTCGACACAGGAAAAAATAGTGCAGAAATTGATTTAGATGCACAACGAGTTTACTTGCGGTCGATTGGCGTTGATGTGGATTCAATGAAAGATCAACAAATTAAAGAAGCAAATACAAGGGATAAGGTATTTTTATTGTCGCGTGTACGTCCTCTTGACGCTATTGAGGACATCGACATGAAAGTGCTCATTTAGGGAGGTGCTGACGAATGGAACGAATGATTCCTGAGCGTGCGATTTCGGGAACTCATGGGGAAGTATGGATTGACGGGGAAAAGTTTGCCGAGGCATATGGCTTGCAGGCGAAGGTGGACTTTATTAAGGAGAAAGTACCGATGTGTGGTGCTCCGAGTGGTCAAGGTCAAAAGTACATGGGATGGGAAGGAAAAGGAACGCTGCGCATAACCAAAGTAAATTCTCGGTTAACAAGAAAAGTGGCGGAACAGGTGAAACGCGGCGTTTTAGAGCCGATGACAATCGTTAGTAAACTAGCGGATCCAGCGGCATTTGGTGCAGAACGTGTAGTGTTGAAAGGGTGTATTTTTGATGATTTAACACTTGCTGACTGGGAATCAGGGAAAATTGTGCAAGAGGAAAAACCGTTCACTTTTACTGATTTTGACTTAGTTGACTATATCGAATAGGCAGAGGGGAAACCTTCTGCTTTTTAATATTGAGGAGGGAAAACATGAGCAACGTTGTTGATATTTTGTTAAAAATGGATGCTGAAAAGTTAGAATTGCCTAAAAAACTCGTTGAAATCAAACGTTTAAGCGAACTGGCCGGCGAGCCAGTAGTTTTTGAAATTAAAGCATTGACGCAAACGCAATTTGAGGAAATCCAAGACATGTCTACAAAGTTTGATCCGATCTCGAACAAAGCGGACATTGACGTTTTTACGATTAAACTTGAAACGATCCTAAAAGGTGTTGTTTCCCCAGAGCTAAAACGCAAAGAGCTATTAGAACATTACAAAGTACCGACGCCGTACGATCTCATTAAGAAATTGTTTACGCCTGGAGAAATCGACCGGTTGTATAACGAAATCAGCAATTTAAGTGGGTTCGGAGAAGGAGCAGTGGAAGAAGTAAAAAAGCCGTAAAAGAGAACGGTTATGTGCAAATGATGTATTGGTATTGGAAAAAGAAAGGTATTCGACCGGCGGTTTTTTATCAAATTCCTTACGGAGAGTTGACCATTATTCGTGCTTTTTATGAGCTTGAAGTAGAAGAAGAAAACGAAAAAATAAAAGCTTTGTCCGGCATGCCGTGTGCGGCGCTGCTGTTGTGAGGTGAGAAGGAATGGCAAAGGGACAACGACTCGAGGCGGAAATTTCCGTAAAGGATAGTGCCACGAGTAATATAGAAAAGGTCATTCGCTCAAATGAAAAATTGAAGAATGAGATGATGCGCCTAAAGGCAACGATGGACAAGGTGCAGGAAAGCGCAAAAAAGCGCTGGGAAATGCGTGTTGAAACGGCTAAAGCTAATGAAAGGCTAGAGAAGCTAGCGGATGCTATTGATCGTGTTCGTCAGCGGGCAGTAACGACGAGAGAGCATTTACTGATGTTAGGAACAGTTGTTGGAACAGCACTAGCCACAGGGGTATCGGCGGCACTAAAAAGCGGCGCCGACCTCGAAAAATACATGATCTCCATGGAACACTTCATCGGCGTGCAAAACAAAGGTATGAATCAACAGCAGGTGAAAAAATCTGCCCAAGAATATTTATCTGCACTGCGCCAAAACGCCAATGCGACGCCTTTTGAAACCGGGGAAGTTGTTCAAGCTGGTGTTCGTGCGCTAGGGATCGCTGGCGGAAATACACAAGAGTCGATGAAGCTACTAAAACTTGCCGAGGACATGGCAGCTTTAACACCTGGAAAAACTCTTTCTGAAGCGATTGAGGCGCTTGCCGATGCCAAGACAGGGGAATTTGAGCGTCTTAAAGAATTCGGTTTCAAAGTAACAGCTCAAGAATTTAAAGGGTATGTCGGAAAAGGCGTCAATGCAAACTTAACTGCAGATGAAACACAGAAAGCTTTCAATACACTAACCGAGCAAAAGTTAAGCCCATTTTTCGCCGGTGGCGCGCAAAAATTATCACAATCTACCGCAGGAAAAGCGAGTACCATCGTTGGCAACTTGAAAAGCGGTCTGCAAGATGCAGGATATAATATGCTTCAGGGAATTAAACCAGAAACAATGGACAAGCTGGTCAAAGCAAGTGAAAACATTGGAAAAGCCATCGGCGACGCAGGTGCTAAAATGGTAAATGCATTTGCAAAAGCTGCCCCGCATATTAAGTCGGTCGCAACGGCATTAGCTGCAGTAACAGCAGGGGTCATTTCGTTCCGTATAGCTTTTACCGGCTTAACTATCATGCAAACGATCATCACGCTATTTAAAGCCTGGCGAGCTGGAACGTTAGCACAGACGGCTGCTCAATTAGGATTGAATGCAGCCATGCTCGCTAATCCAATGACATGGGTGGCAGTTGGAATCGCGGCTTTAATTGCAGCAGGTGTTGCGTTGGTGATGAACTGGGATAAAGTGAAAAAGAAATCGCTAGAAGTATGGGACGTTGTGAAAGAAAAGGTTTCTAACTTTATTGAGCCAGTCAAAAAGTGGTTTGACGGTTTAATAGCTAGTGTAACAAGTTTTATCGACAAAATCACTTCGTTTGGTAACATCAAAATTGGTTTGCCAAAGTTTCTTGGTGGAAACGGTCTGATACAGAAAAGAGCGATCGGCGGTGTGATTCCTCGTGATAATTATCCGGCTCTTTTGCATGAAGGTGAAAAAGTTCTTACCAAACAAGAAGTAAAACAAATGGAAAACAGCAAGCGTCAACGTAGTGCGTCTGTAACCATCACAGGCAACCAATTTATTATTCGAAATGAGTCAGATATTAAAAAGTTAGCTTTAGAGCTTGCAAGATATTTAGAACAAGAAGGGGGATTAATGGCATGAAGGTAAAAATGCAGTTTTGGCTTCGATACGGCAGCGAAAATCTGCAGTTGCCTGTTAATCCTTCATCTTTTGAAGTGGCAAGCCCATATGGAATCGAGGTTATTGAAGTTGATAATCTTGGAGAAATCACGATCCCAAAAAACAGAGGGTTACAAGAATTTCGCTTCGAATCATTTTTGCCGGAGAAATATGATCCAACATATTGCGTTCATAACAGAATCATCCCACCTAATGATTTTATTGAGATTATTGAGGGGTGGCGAGATGAAGAAAAACCGGTTCGATTTACGGTTACAACTGCGAATATCAATACTCTTGTTTTAATCCCTGAGTTTACGTATCGGCCGAGTCCTCCTGGCAGTCCAGGCGAAATACAATTTTCCATCTCGTTAAAAGAGTATAGAGTACCAGTCATTAAAAAACTAACTTCAACAGCGGTTTCTTCAAAAAAATCATCAAAAATGGCTCAACGACCGCCGAAACAGGAGACAAAGCCGAAAACTTATACAGTTAGGCCAGGAGATTCGCTATGGTCTATTTCAATGAAATTTTATAAAACAGGGTCAAAAGTAAGTGCCATTCACGAAGCTAATAAAAAAATAATCGGGAAGGATCCTAACAAAATTATCCCTGGACAAAAGCTGGTGTTGCCATGAAAGTGATTTATGACAATTACGACATCACCGATTTAGTCAGGAGCGTAGAGTGGAGTGGCGATTTACAGCAAGTGGCCCGTACTCTAACGGTAACGTTGATTAATACAGCAAACGGCATTTCCCCGTTACTTGCTTTTAAAAACGGCAAGATTATTCGATTTTTTGATGATAAAGAGTTATTTCGAGGGTTCCTCTTTAAAATAGACAAAAACCAAGCAGGTGAAGTTACTCTTACTTGCTACGATGCCAACGTATATTTGCTTAAAAACGCCGATACGATGAAATTTGTGAAGAAAAAAGCGAGCGAGATCATAAAGCACATTTGCAGTACATTTAAAATCCCAATCGGCCCAATCGCCGACACGGGATATGTCATTCCAAAGCACATTTTTCGCGAAAAAACGTTAGCGGAAATGAGTTTTACTGCCTTAACGACTACCAGAAAACACAATGGTAGGCGTTTTTTTATTTCCAACAACCTAGGAAAATTCACTCTTGCAGAAATGAAAGTGCCAAACGCTAAACTGATTATCGAGAGTGGAAGGAATTTATTATCGCTCAGCGTCAGCGAAAGCATAGAAGAAACCAAAACAAGAGTAAAGGTGATCGGCGGCACAGATAAAAAGCCTGTGACCGTCACTGTCCAAAATGACAGTTTAGCAAGGCAATATGGTGTTATGCAGCACGTAGAACGTGCCGATGAAAAGTTAAATAAAGCGCAGCTGCAAAAACTAGCCAGCCAGCTGCTGAAAGATATGGGCAAAGTCGCAACAGACATGACTCTCGAGTCTTTAGGGATCAATGAAATCACGGCCGGCTCTGTGATCCAAGTGTATAACAAGATGACTGGCATTAACGGCACCTATTACGTCAATTCGGACACCCATCATTACGAAAACGGGGTGCATACGATGTCGCTAAACATTAGCAGCAGCCCGAATTTGGCGGAGGTGGCCTATGAGGAGGCATGAGGATGGAAGGAAACGGTGCTGTGCGGTTAATTCAGCTGATGAGGCAACACGGATATAACAAAGACGTATCCATTGAACTGGCCACGGTGACGTCTCCACCTCCAAACATAAAAATCCAGGTCGATAATATGAAAATCGAACTGGATAAGGATGACGTTGTCGTGGCTGAACATTTATTGCCCCATAAAAGAAGGGTTCTTTTTCTAGGTACCGAGGGCGAAATAGAGTTTAAAGACTCGCTGGAGGCCGGCGATCGCGTCATCGTAGCCAGCGACCGTGACCAAGTGTTTTATATCATTGATCGGGCGGTGATGTTTTAATGGCGCTAGCTCCAGTCAATCTTGACGAGCTGAATGCAAATGATGCAACGGAAACAGCGGTTATTGGCCCGTCCAAAACGTATCGTATAGATTTTGACAGAGGAGAAATGGGCGGGCTCATCAATGATGACGAGGCCATTTTGCAGTTTATCCAGAAGGCAATTATGACGGCTCGCTCTCGATTTTTTATCTACGATGATGAGTATGGCTGCGAATTAGAAGACGTCGTCGGAAAAAATGTTTCAAACGAGCTTCTAGAAGAAGAAGTTCCTCGTTTGATTAAAGAAGCAATCGAATATGACGACCGGATTGAAAGTGCTTCAAACTTTGTCATTGAGCGTTCCGGTGATCAATTGCAAGTAACATTTAATGTTGCGCTTACAAACGGAAAGGTCCTCGAGGGGGTGGGTGTAAATGTTTGAAGACCAGACGTTTGATGTCATTATGCAGCGCATGTTGTCGCGAATCCCAGACGATTTTGACAAACGGCAAGGGTCTGTTATATGGGATATGCTTGCCCCGGCGGCTCTTGAATTGGAGCGTGCATATCAACAATTGTATTTAGTGACTCAATGGCTCTATTTAACTGAAGATGTGCCCCGGGATATATTACTTGCTCGGGTGAGAGACCTTGGCATTGAGCCGAACCCTCCACAAAAGGCAAAGGGCCTGGTGATTTTCACAGGAAGGCCGGGAACAATCATTCCGGCTAATACTCGGGTTAGCACGGATGACAGCACCCCGATTTTCTTTTATACAACGGGCGATGCAACTATCCCGGAAAACGGAACTGTTTCGGTTTTGGTGGAAGCCGAGATAGTGGGTTCATCAGGTAATGTCCTGGCCAATACAATTACAGTTTTGGTTGATGTCATCGATGGGGTGGAAAGTGTGACAAACCCGCAGGCATTTGAAAATGGAGTCGATGAAGAAAGCGACGAATCACTGCTTGCCCGGTATTACGAGAGAATACGTAAACCTATCACATCAGGAAACATTGCACATTACCGACAATGGGCGTTGGAAGTGGCAGGAGTAGGTGATGCAAAAGTTTATCCTGTTTGGAACGGTTCGGGCACAGTCAAGGTCGTTTTGCTTGGTACAGACAAAACTGCGCCTGCCCAATCAGTGATTGACGAAGTGGCTACGCATATTGAAAATGTTCGTCCAATCGGCGCGACCGTGACAGTCGTTGGCGCTACTGAGGTACCTATTAACGTGTCTGCAACATTGACACTTGTAGCAGGCAAAACACTGGCCGATGCACAAACCGAATTTGAACCATTACTGATTGAGTACTTACAATCACTAGCTTTTGTGGATCCGGTGGTCCGATACACAAGGGTGTCAAGCCTGTTACTTGATTGTCCTAGCGTTATTGACTACTCTAACTTAACTGTCAACGGTAGTTCCGCGAATGTTATGGTTGCCGAGGGCGAGGTTGCGGTTAAAGGAACGGTGACTTTCTCATGACAATATTTCCTGATCGGGATATTGAAAATGATCTGTTTAGCTACATGCCAACATATTATCGTCACTTGCGATCACCGCGTGCGATTATTCAGACAGAAGGCGCTGAATTTCGTGATCTTGTCACATCTATTGCCGATGTGTTGGCACAGTTTGCGGTTGATACAGCGACATGGGGGCTTGCCGATTGGGAACGTATTTGCGATATCCCAACTGACGAGAGCAAACCGATAGAGCAACGCCGGAGTGTTGTGAAGTCGAAGCTACGGGGCATTGGAACCGTAACGGTTGCACTTATCCGTAATGTGGCGGAATCTTGGTACAACGGCGAAGTCGAAGTAACCGAGCAGCCGTCACTTTATACTGTGAAGATTAAATTCGTCAGCCGGCTTGGAGTCCCAAGTAATTTAACTGACATTCAGAACGCCTTGCGAGAAATCATTCCAGCCCATTTGGCGATCAGCTTCGAGTTTTCATATTTACTAGTCCGAGATATCCATAATGTAATGACAATCGCCCAATTAGAGGGAACAACGCTCAATAAATTTGCGGGAGGTGTGTTTTAGTGGCAAGTAATACACCACGGTTAGGTTTATATAAAAAAGATCCGGTTGCCGATGCGAATGATACATTCAATATACAAACGATGCTCAACGACAACTGGGACCGAATTGACCAAAACGTTGAAACGATTACGGGGGCGCAAGCAAAAGCAAACCAAGCGGAACAGAACGCAAAAACATATGCGGACCAACAGCTTGCTACGCATTCGGCTGATTATGTGAAACATCCGAGTTATGCAGTAGCAAGTGGGTCAGCGAACACCTATACAGTTACTCTTAACCCTGCTCCAACGTCTTACGTTGAGGGAATGGCGATTGCCGTAAAAATAAATGTAGATAATACTGGAGCGTCAACGATCAACGTTAATGGATTAGGTGCAAAAGCTATTAAGAAACCAAACGGCAACGATGTGGCAGCTGGAAACCTTAAAGCAGGTTCAATTTATACTTTGAGATACAATGGTACAAATTTTATCTTACAGGGTGAAGGGGGGTCTGGTAACGCTCAATCTTCTGATGTATTGAGTGGGAAAACATTCACGAATGATAGTGGAGAACAGACGGGGACAATGCCGAACCAAGGAGCTATAATAATTACCCCGACAACATCGAACCAAGCAATTCCCGCAGGCTACCATAACGGAAGTGGTTACGTTAAAGGTGATCCGAATCTAGTGGCGGCGAACATCAAACAAGGGGTAAGTATTTTCGGCGTAGCGGGAAGTTTTGATGGAAAACGCTGGGCTAGCGGCTCAAATACAATTGCAAGCAATGGGGTTTTAACAGTATCTGGTTTAGCATTTACACCAAAAATAGTTTACTACTATGTTTCTACCGATAGTTATGGATTTCTCACAACTTATTTTGGATTAAGGGCGGCGCGTCTTGCTTCTAGTGTTTTTTTGACAAACACAAATTTTAGTATCACATCTAATGGTTTTTCAGTAGATACTAATTTAGCAAACCAATCAGCACTTTGGTATGCATATGAATAAGCAAGGGGGGGTTTTTGTGAATAAAGTCGGCAGAAAGATTTACTACGATAAGATGACAGGAAACGTCATTTTAGATACTGGCGAAATGATGGGGGCAGTTATCGAAACAACTATTGACCAAGATTTTGAAACATATCAAGCATTAAAAGAGCGTGTTCGTGATTCAGTTGGTGTTATTCAACTTGAATATGGTCAATATGCAGAAGATTTCGCACAATGCAACGGATACCGCGTGAATCCGCAAACGCTAGAATTAGAGTTTTCGTATCCCGACCCGAACGCAACCGAGCCGCAAGAACCAGTGTATCAAAAGCCGTTTACGGAGCAAGTGAATGAATTGAAACAAGAATTAGCATTATCAAACGCATTAATACTTGAACTTATGGAAAATTTATTAGTTTAGGAGGAATGAAAAATGGCAGTTAATACTCTTTTGGTAAAGGCTTATGCAATTAATATCTATCTTTACGGAAATCGTACATTCGCAACTATCCCAACAGAGTATCACGAGCCGGTCAAACAATATGCGGCGCAGACATTCACGCAAGAACAAATTTACAATGCTTTAGTAAATGGATGGATTACGCAGCAAGAATATGATGAAACGATGGCTTATAAAACAGCGTAGTAGGACGATAATGTGCAATAAATTAAATGCGTAGGTGACATTGATTTATGCGAATAGTTAGGTGGGTTTTAATTTTTATCATACTGCTAGCTGCGTTTGTAAAAAAAGTACCGGCCATTTATTGGTTCATTCCAGGTTTCGTTATTGGTAATTACTTCTCGGAGTATGTACAGAACAAAAAACAAAATAAAACAAAACGCAAACACCACTGAAAAGTAGGTGTATTTTTTATGCCTTAATTCAGTAAAAAAAGTCCTCCCTTATTTTTGGGAGGACTTTTCTAATCCAATCTTAACAAGTTCCCGTATGGCTTCATTTCTGTTTTTAAGTTTATTTTCGTGCCAGTACTTTTCTATCTGATCGACAAGTTCATTCGGGAACGTCACTAAAATTTGTGTATTTTTATTTTTATCAACTGCCATTATATTTTCACCCCTTTTTCACGAGTATTATAAGTTATATAACTTATATTTGACAACAAGAACATTAGTTTGTATCATATAGTTATATAAGTTATATAACTATATGGTGGGGTGAATATGATGGCGAATACTGCTGGGGAACAAATGCTATCGGAGATCACCGCAATGCTCTATGAGTTGGTTCCGACAATCAATGTGGAGCAAATCAAAAGTCAGTTATCGTCGATATTTTCTCAGTATCATGTCACAAGAATTGAACAACATGAAGTGCATCCCGATTTACATGAGAAGATCCAGTTATTCTTGTCTTCAAAGAAGCTGGAGGGCTTAAGCCAAATTACATTAGACAGTTATAAATTAGATTTAAAAATCTTTGCTGACAAGGTGAAGAAAAAAACAGATGAAATCACAGCGGCTGATATTAGAGTATTCCTTGCGCAGTTTAATCATCTCAAGTTAAGTTCCATTTCTAAAAAGCTATCAGTTTTAAAAAGCTTTTTCGGTTGGCTTGCTTCAGAAGAAATCATTCAGCGTGACCCTACAGCAAAATTAAAGCCGCCTAAACAAGAGAAACGGCTTCCAAAAGCTCTGACTATTGAAGAGCTTGAAATGCTTCGTGAAGCGTGTAAAACGACACGTCAGCGGGCATTCATAGAGGTATTGTATGCGACTGGATGCCGTCTATCAGAAGTTCATGCATTAAATCGTTCGGATGTTAACTATCAATCTCTTAGCTGCAGAGTCATCGGGAAAGGTAACAAAGAGCGAGAAGTGTATTTCAGTTTCAAAGCTATGTATCATTTGCGTAAATACCTCATGAGCCGAACAGATAATGAACCGGCGCTGTTTATTACTGAGAGAAAACCTTATAGACGATTATCCAAACGTGGTATACAGCGAGAAATCGCAAAAATTGCGGCGAACGCAGGTTTAGAAAAGCGAGTAAGCCCTCATACGTTACGACACACTTTCGCGACGCTAACTTTAAACAATGGTGCAGAACTTGCAGCTGTTCAAGCTCTATTAGGCCATGAGGACCCAGCAACTACACAAATTTACGCTCAACTTAGCAATGAAAAAAAACGAGAACAGCATAGAAAATACTTAGTCCAATAATAAATTTAAGACCAGTGTCTGCTGGTCTTTTTATTAATGTTCTAGAAAGGTGTGATTCGATGGAACATCGTATTGAAAAACTCGAAGCGGATATGACAGATGTGAAAACGAGGCTGGCTGTGGCGGAAGCAAATATCAAAGATATGCGCGACGATATTCGAGCAATCAAAGATGACACGAAATGGCTACGACGAACGATCACGAACGCAATAATTGTTTCGGTGATCGGCGGCATTGTGGCCATTGTTTTTGCTGCATTGAAAGGGGGTGTCCAATAATGGAAGCAATTCTTTCAATTGAATTTACAGCGTATGTAGCGTTAGCCGTTTTACTCTATGCTATTCGCGAGGCAACAAACATTCCTAATCGATTTATTCCGATTGTCGCAGTTATACTAGGCGTTGCTTTTGCGGCCTTTGAAAGCAACGCTTTTTCTTTTGAAGTGTTAGTCCAGGGGCTTCAATATGCACTGTACGGTGTTGGTTCGGTGGCGACTGTGAAATATGCACTTGAAAAAGGGGGAGATAAATAATGGTTCGTATTGTCATAGACTTTGGCCATGGTGGAAGTGATCCCGGTGCAGTGGCGAATGGCTTGAGGGAAAAAGACTTAACGATGCAGATCGGTTTGATGATTGGCGATATGCTTTCCGACTATGAAGGTGTAGAAGTCATCTATACTCGTAGCGATGACCGTTACTTATCATTAGAAGAACGAGCAGCAATTGCAAATAAAGCTGGAGCAGACTTTTTCTTATCTATTCATATCAACGCTGGCGGCGGCACAGGTTTTGAAAGCTATATTCACAACGGCAACGTCAGTGCAAAAACACTTGCCTATCAAAATGTCATTCATGCAGAAATTATGAAAGCGATCGGCGGTGTTAAAGATAGAGGGAAGAAACGTGCAAACTACGCTGTATTGCGCGAAAGCAAGATGCCGGCGCTTCTGACAGAAAATCTATTCATCGACAACGCAAGTGATGCGGCAAAATTGAAATCACAAGAATTCATTTTGAAAATCGCAAGTGGCCATGTGGAAGGTATCGTGAAAGCGTTCGGGTTGAAGAAGAAAAAGGAGGCAGTGAAGATGCCAGAACAAGCAAAAACGCAATACGACAAAGAAGTCGATGCAGCGTTTGAATTTTTGAAGCAACACGGAGTGGTCACACAAGACCGCCGGAATGAACCAGTGACACGCGCTCAAATGTTTTTGATGTTGTATCGATTTGCAAAGAATGTGTTGAAATAGTAACCCCTGCCGTTTGGCGGGGGGATTTTGATAAAATTTCTAGAATCTTTAATATTTTTGTTGAAAAAATCAACAAAAATAGTTGATTTGTTTTTCTGGAAATGTTAATCTATCAATAGGAAAAATTTCATATCATATTAGAAAGGAGGAACAAGCCATGTTAACTCCATTTGGAAAGTTTTCCAGAAAACTTAGAATTGATAATGGCGAACTTCTAAAAGACATGGCAGATAAACTAGGAGTTACTTCTTCTTATTTATCTGCTGTGGAAAATGGTAAAAGAAATGTTCCTCATGAATGGATTGATAAAATTTCAGATTTGTATTCTTTAAGTGCTGAAGATCGTAACGATTTAATGCAAGCTGTTCATGCTTCACAAAAAGTTGTTAAGATTGATTTTGAAGGAATAAGCAGTGAGGATAGAAATACCATACTAGCTTTAGCCAGAGAGTTTAAAAGTTTAGATGAAGGCGATAAAGCAAAGATAAAAGACATCCTCTTGAAAAACAAAAAAAGGAGGGGTTAAATGACTTTATATATTGCCAACCCTACATCCAGAAGGAATATTAGGGAATTAGCAAACACAATTAGGAAATTAGCAGGGATGTATAACGAAAAGTATTTCCCTGTTGTTGAATTCTTAGAGTGGGGACTTCCAGAGTTGGATTCCTTATTCACACTAGAAATTGTGTCTCCTGGTGAAATGAAAAATGAATATGCAGTAACTTATCCAAAAAAACATCTAATTCGTATTCAAGAAGACGTGTATGAAAGAGCAATTTCAGGTAGTGGGAGAGATAGATTTACAATAGCCCATGAGATAGGGCATTATATTATGCATCGCCCTGGAAGCATTGCACTTGCTAGAAGTTTAAATGTTGGAAGTGTTCCCCCATATAAAGATCCGGAGTGGCAAGCGAATACATTTGCAGGTGAATTACTTGCCCCGCCACATATAATAAAAGGTTTAAGTGTGAAAGAAATAGCTATGTGCTGTGGGGTTTCGTTCGATGTTGCAAGAATCCAATTACAAAATATTTAAACAAGGAGGGTTCACATGAAAAGCAATAAAAAAAGCCCTTGCAGAGGGCCAACTAAAAAATAGTGAATAGTCGCTACATTAGTAATACACATCTAACACTAATGTATCACTATTTTGGTCCTCTTGCAAGAAAAATAATTAGACAAGAGGTGACCGAAATATGTTAATTTGTCGAGCATTTATTACTCTAAAAGATGGAACTCGCTTATATGCTAAACAAGTAGGTAAAAAGGCATTTTGCTGGGAAGTTACCGAAGAAGAGTATAAAGCATACTTGGAAAAACAGAAAAAGAATAAGAAAAAGTAAGTCTGTTAAAATACCTTTGCGACTGAGGTATTGGGCCCCTTCTCATACGAGAGGGGCGCTTTTATGCTTGAGCACCTTTTTCTTTATTCACTTTCCACGCATACTTATAATCTTGGCATTGGTTCACTTTAGGAAGTAAGAACGCAAAAGGACTGGCAAGGACTAACAATGCGGCTAAAATCCAAAACGGGAAGAACAAAAATCCTAACCGCACCATACATCCAGCGGACATAAACGGTAATATAAGGTAATAAAAAGAAAAATGCTTTTCCTCGTTGTTGTACTTTATTACTTCCGCATCGTGGACACGGTTCCCATCCGTCTTTTCTCATTACTGTTTCCCTCTTTCCTTCTATATAATTCCATTTCAATTTTATCTTAACTCTGCTCATTTTGAATAGGTTCTTTTTTATCCATAATTTGCTGACTTTCATAAAAGAACATAATTACAGCAGGATGTACTACCGGCCTCGAATAGATGTATCACATCGATTACGCGACGAGAGGGGGAGATTTCTTCCGAACGACATAAATCAAATTCGGGAAACAGGGGGAATTGTTATTAGATTTGAGTGACGTCACATACGACGATGAACCTCCGCGAGAAATCAAACTCAAAAAAGTAGAAGGCACGTATGGAACATACCAAGTCGAGGAGAAAATGAAAGCCAGTGATGTACTTACGCTTGTCGCATTTGTCATCATTCTCGTTATTTCTTATTTTGCTTAAGTGACCACATGACCACCAAACCGACCACAAAATGAATAAAAACATACGTTTTTTTATGAAAGTTTTGGTCTTTCATATTGGGGAAAAAACGAAGGAAATAAGGATTTTAAAAATATATAAAATCCTGTGAAAATGAATATTCAATACGATGCATGTGGAGTGTTTTGTATCAGTATTGCTTTTCATATGTTTTTTTCAACTTTTTATACCAAAGAGAGTGTCGTTCTTTTACATACTCTTCGTCTACATAGCCTGTAAACATGCCAGGCAATAGTTTGCGATTTTCTTTCACGATAAACGCAGCTAAATGCATGACGACACCGAGAATAACCATAACTGTTGCTAGGTTGTGCAGTTGTGCTCCCCAAAATAAGATGCCGTTTGTCGGTTGCACGCCCATAATATTTTTAATCACTTTCATGATACCTGTAACGATGACAAGACCGATGGAAATGACGAAATATAAGTAAGCGATACGTTGTTCAGGCAAATATTTTTCGCTTGGTGGTTCTTTTTGTTTTAAAAGCATCGCTTTCAAAATGAGGTAAGAGCCTTTTACATCTCCCTTTTTTGGCCAAATGTCAAACTCTTTTTTTACAACTCACATTTCGCGCCCTCTCGACAAAAATCGGGAGGATTTTTTTATCTTCATGTCGAATGAATCTTTGAAACACAAGGAAAGCAAAGGAGTTTCTACATCATGAGCGTTCAAATCCGTGCCATTTATGAAAGTTCTTATTTGAATATAATAAGCACCATTTTCAAGGATCTTGGCCTCCCTCGGTTGATTGATCGTCTCGTTCCCGTGGACCCTCAATGCCAAACTCGAGCCAGCGACGTTGTCTGGCTGCTTACCTTGGATATCTTGAGCGGTCGGCAAGCACTCGTTCATTTG
>NZ_JXTH01000042.1 GCF_000836725.1 Anoxybacillus thermarum
GCCCATCCTGTAGCGACAGCTTGCGCCGCCTTTCAACGAAAGATCATGCGATCTTTCGTGTTATCCGGTATTAGCACCGATTTCTCGGTGTTATCCCCGTCTACAGGGCAGGTTGCCCACGTGTTACTCACCCGTCCGCCGCTAACGATTCAAAAGCAAGCTTTTGAATCGTCCGCTCGACTTGCATGTATTAGGCACGCCGCCAGCGTTCGTCCTGAGCCAGGATCAAACTCTCCATAGAAAAGTTATCCTTAGCTTTTGTACGCTTTTCGCTTCGTTCAGTTTTCAAGGAACATCTCGTCGCTTTTGAAGCGACCTTTTTAATATAACATTTACTGTTTTTCTTGTCAACATTTTTTATTCATCTTTTTCCGTGTTATCTCCAACACGGACGATTAGTAATATATCATATTTGATTGTCTTTTAGCAATATATTTTTTTCTCTTTTTTTAAAAAAAGTCCCGATCATCTCGGGACTTTCATCATTACTTATGACGCATTTGAGGGAACAGCAACACATCGCGAATCGATGGTGAGTTCGTTAACAACATAACAAGGCGATCAATACCAATTCCTAACCCACCCGTTGGTGGCATACCGTACTCTAGCGCTTCGATAAAATCTTCGTCCATCTCATGCGCTTCGTCATTCCCTTGTTCTCTTTCTTTTAATTGCGCTTCAAATCGTTCCCGTTGATCAATTGGGTCGTTTAATTCTGTGAATGCATTTGCATGCTCACGGGCAACGATAAATAATTCAAATCGATCTGTAAAACGAGGATCTTCTGGATTTTTCTTCGCTAAAGGCGAAATTTCAACCGGATGACCGTAAATAAATGTAGGCTGAATAAGGTGTTGTTCTACTTTTTGTTCAAAAAATTCATTTACAATATGACCGAATGTCATATGCGGAGCTACTTCTACTCCGTGTTCTTTCGCTAGTTGACGAGCTTGTTCATCGCTCATATGCTTCCAAAAGTCAACACCAACATACTCTTTAATCGCGTCAACCATATGAAGTCGTTTCCAAGAAGGAGTTAAATCTACTTCATATTCTCCATATTGGATTTTTGTAGTTCCGAGCACTTCTTGAGCAATATGTGCAATCATATCTTCCGTCAATTTCATAATGTCTGTATAATCGGCATAAGCTTCATAAAGCTCAAGCATTGTAAACTCCGGATTGTGGCGCGTTGAAATACCTTCGTTTCGGAATACACGACCGATTTCATATACCTTTTCTAATCCACCAACAATTAAACGTTTTAAATGCAATTCGATCGCAATACGCATATACAACGTCATATCTAAAGCGTTATGATGCGTAATAAACGGACGAGCCGCAGCCCCTCCAGCAATCGAATGCATCATAGGGGTTTCTACTTCTAAATATCCCTTTTGATCTAAGTAGCGACGCATGGACTGAATGATTAAGCTACGTGTAATAAATGTTTTTTTGCTTTCTGGATTCATAATTAAATCGAGATAACGCTGGCGGTAACGTTGCTCAATGTCTTTAAGCCCATGGTACTTTTCAGGGAGTGGACGCAACGATTTTGTTAACATTTCATATGCATGCACTTTAATAGATAGCTCGCCCACTTTTGTTTTAAATACTGTGCCTTGGACACCAACAATATCCCCTAAATCTGACGTATCAAAAATTTCATACTGCTCTTCGCCAACATCGTCTTTGCGCACATAAATTTGAATTTGCCCTGTTAAATCTTGAATATGTGCAAATCCAGCTTTTCCTTTGCCACGCTTTGTCATAATGCGACCGGCTACAGAAACATGAATTTGTTTCTCCTCAAGTTCCTCTTTCGATAAATGACCGTATAGCGCAAACAACTCTTCAGCCTTATGTGTGCGCTCGAATCGTTTCCCAAATGGATCAATTCCTTTTTCACGTAACTTATGTAACTTTTCACGACGAACTAACAGTTGATCATTTAATTCTTCATGTGACATAACAAAGTTCACTCCAATGACCTTTTATTTTTTAAGCCATACTGCCAGCATGAGCTGACAGTATGCTTTATACTTCCATCACAACATCACTTTCTTTTGCTTCAACTTCTTCGACAAAATTCATAAGTAACGTCACAAGCTCATCGCGCGTCTGGCATTCGTTGATCGCATTGCGCACTTTAGCATTTCCACGAATGCCTTTTAAGTACCACGCAGCATGTTTGCGCATTTCTTTTACAGCGATATACTCGTTTTTCAAAGCGATTAAACGATCTAAATGCAAAATGCATACTTCGATTTTTTCACGTACAGATGGTTCCGGAATGAGCTCGCCTGTTTCCAAATAACGAACTGTACGATAAATCATCCACGGATTCCCGAGGGCAGCCCGACCAATCATCACTCCGTCAACACCTGTTTGCTCTAACATTCGTTTAGCATCTTGAGGAGTCTGGACATCACCGTTGCCGATAACCGGAATGCGAACGGCTTCTTTTACTTGTTTAATAACGTTCCAATCTGCTTTTCCTTCATACATTTGTACACGTGTTCGCCCATGGACCGCAACAGCTTGTCCGCCTGCTCGTTCCACCGCCTGAGCATTTTCAACAGCATAAATGTGGTTTTCATCCCAACCAATCCGCATTTTTACCGTTACAGGCTTTTCTACGGCATCAACAACCGCCGCTACCATGTCGTAAATTTTATTTGGATCTAATAGCCATTTTGCCCCCGCATCACATTTTGTAATTTTCGGAACAGGGCATCCCATGTTAATATCAATAATGTCCGCATTCGTATGCTTATCTACATATTTGGCCGCTTGTACAAGTGTTTCTTTTTCTCCACCAAAAATTTGCAAGCTTAATGGTTTTTCACGCTCATCAATATAGAGCATGCCCATTGTTTTTGGATTATTAAATAAAATCGCTTTATCGCTAACCATCTCTGCACAAACAAGTCCTGCACCAAACTCTTTTACAGTTAGACGAAAAGCTGAATTACATACGCCTGCCATCGGAGCAAGCACGACAGGATTATTAATTTGTACATTTCCGATTTTAAACATTAAACTCCCTCCTTTCTTACTAACATAAATTGTTCCTCCACCGCTTTGCGACTTTTCCATATACGAACACCTTGGTCAGATAACTGTTCAACGTACGAACGTAAAGGACGTTGAACTGAAGGAATAATTAGCGATTCATCTATTTCAAACAACGGGATCAATACAAACGCCCGTTCATACATGCGCGGATGCGGAATGATAAGTTGTTCTGTTTCAATATTTTCGTGATTATATAGCAAAATGTCAAGGTCTAACGTTCGTGGCCCCCAATGAACTTCTCGTTTTCGACCAAACTGTTTTTCAATGTCCATCGTTACTTCCAACAAAGCAAATGGAGATAGCGACGTGGCAACCTTTACAACCATATTTAAAAAACAAGCTTGGTCGACATATCCAACAGGATCTGTTTCATAAACGGAGGATGTCGCTAAAACAGAAATACATGAGTGGTTATTTAAAGCCGTGATCGCTTTACGTAAATAATCAAAACGATCTCCTATATTTGAGCCTAATGCAATATAAGCAATATGTTCCATTTGTTAACGCCCTCTCGTCATTTCAACCGCCACATACGCATAGTGACCTTTAATAGGTGGATTTGGCTTCGTCACCTTGACCGTACACGACGAAATCGTTGTATACGTAGATAAAATTTGCTCAGCAATACGTTCCGCCACTGCTTCGATCAATTTGAATGGCTTTCCTTCAACAATACTTTGACATATGTCATATATATGCGCGTAGTTAACCGTTTCACTTAAATCGTCTGTTACACCTGCTTTTCTTAAATCCGTTTCAATCATAACATCAACATAAAAACGTTGACCGAGCTTATTTTCTTCAGGAAACACCCCGTGATAACCGTAAAACTCCATTTGCTGAACGTAAATTTTATCGCTCATACTCCCACCCTTTTCCGACCATCGCATCCATCATTTTAGCCATTCTAGCAATTGGTAAAACGTCATGTACGCGAACGATATGCACGCCTTTCGCGATACCGAGGCAAACCGTCGCTCCAGTTCCTTCTACTCGTTCGTGAACGGGTAAGTCAAGCACATGTCCAATAAATGACTTTCGCGATGTTCCTAACAAAATAGGGTAACCGAAAACAGAAAACTCGTCCAGTCTACGCATCACTTCTAAATTATGCTCTACTGTTTTTGCAAAACCAATACCTGGATCGATAATAATTTGTTCATCGGTCACACCTGCTTGCTTTACAAGATGAATACTCTCTTTTAAATCATTGATCATATCTGAAATAAAATCTTTATAATTGCGATCGTGACGATTATGCATTAGCACAATCGGAACACCGTAATTAGCTGCTACTTTAGCCATGTTCGGATCCGCTTTTGCTCCCCAAACGTCGTTAATCATCGTAGCCCCTGCTTCAATGGCTTGTTTTGCGACTTCTGCTTTATACGTATCGATAGAAATTGGTACATCTACTGCTTTAGCGACTGCTTCTACAATAGGAATGACGCGACGCAACTCTTCTTCAAGCGGTACTTTTTCAGCCCCAGGCCGAGTTGATTCCCCCCCGATATCAATGATGTGCGCACCTTCAGCTACAAGTTGTTTTGCCCGTTCAATTGCCTGCTCTACGTGATTGAACTTCCCACCATCAGAAAAAGAATCAGGAGTTGCGTTTAAAATGCCCATAATAACTGTTTGTTTTCGTAAATCTAACTTATGCTTTCCGCAATAAATGACATCAATCAATTGACGTACCCATCCTTTCTGTCGTACCTTGTCCATAAATGCGTTGTAAACGATGCGTACGCACGTTGGAGACGTTTTGTTATTTCCCCGCATTTCCCGGGATATATATCATCATCTAGCCGACAAACCGGCACAACTTCTTGAATGGAATTTGTTAAAAAGATTTCATCTGCGCTTTTTAGCTGTTGTAGCGAATAAAAGCCTTCTTCCACACGAATGCCCCATGAGTGTAATAAATCGATCACAAACATTCGGGTCACACCGTTTAAAATCCCCGTTTGTACGGCAGGGGTGTACACAACATCATCTTTCACCCAAAAAATGTTAGAAACAATCCCTTCTGCTACACATCCTTCTTCTGTAAGAAAAATGCCTTCTACATTTGGATGATGACCAATTTCCCTTTTACCTAAAATATTGTTTAAATAGTGATGCGATTTTAAGCGAATACACCCCTCTGGCGTATTTCGTTTCACTTGTAAAGTTTTACATACTTTCTCTTCCGCAAAGGCTGGAATACGTTTCATATACATAATGATCGTCGGATGTGTATATTGTTCCACTTGCAGCCCAACATCTCCGATTCCAGCTGAAACGTTTAAACGAACATACGCATCGCGATAACCGTTAGCCTGTAACAATTGGGAAAGAATATGCAAAACATCATTTCGAGTGATAGAACATGAAATGTTGAGCATATCGAGTCCGCTATGAAGACGAGCTAAATGATCATCAAGCAAAAATGGATGTCCATCATATACGCGAAACGTTTCAAACACCCCAAGCCCATACATAAATCCATGATCAAATGGAGAAATACGAGCATCTTCCTTTTTTACAACTTGTCCATTTACATAAACGAACATAAGGCATCACTTTCGTCTATATAGTGTAATGAAATTTTTAAGTATCTCTAAACCATATTCCGTCATGATCGACTCAGGATGAAACTGCACCCCTTCAATCGGCAATGTTTTATGGCGAATAGCCATAATTTCTCCTTCTTCTGTCCATGCGGAAATGTCAAAGCAATCGGGCAATGTTTCTTTTTTTACAATTAACGAATGATAACGCGTAGCGGTAAACGGATTCGGAATTTGAGTAAAAATCGTCTTTCCATCATGAAAAATGGGCGATGTTTTCCCGTGCATTAAACGCTCCGCCCGAACAACTTCCCCGCCAAACACTTGCGCAATCGACTGGTGACCAAGACATACACCAAAAATCGGGATCTTCCCTGCGAAATATTGAATCACTTCCATGCTGATGCCTGCTTCATTCGGACTGCAAGGACCAGGCGAAATCATTAAAAAATGTGGTTGAAGTTGTTCAATTTGAGCAATCGTTACTTCATCGTTTCGTTTAACGATTAATTCTTCCCCTAATTGCCCTAAATATTGGACTAAGTTATACGTAAATGAATCATAATTATCAATCATTAAAATCATTTTGCTCACCTCATGCTTAATTGTACATACTCTTCTTCGCTCAGCTCTTTTGCTTTCCATAAGGCAAATGCTTTCTTTAAACATTCTTTATATTCATGTTCTGGTTGAGAATCAATAACGATCCCTGCTCCCGCCTGTACATAGGCAAGACCATCTTTCGCAATCATCGTTCGAATCGCAATGTTTAGCTCCATATCGCCGTTAAATCCGATCCAGCCAATGGAACCTGTGTAAACACCGCGTCGAACAGGCTCTAGCTCTTCAATGATTTCCATCGTTCGTACTTTCGGAGCCCCTGTAATCGTTCCACCTGGAAACACAGCTGATATAGCGTCAAACGCATCTTTCCCTTCTGCAAGTCGTCCAGAAACATGGGAGACAAGATGCATTACATGAGAATATTTTTCAATTACCATAAACTCGTCTACGTGTACCGTCCCATATGCACATACACGCCCAAGATCATTACGTTCCAAATCAACAAGCATTAAATGTTCCGCCCGCTCTTTTTCATTTGCTAGTAATGACTGAGCGATTTGTTCATCTTCTTGAATTGTTTTGCCACGTGAACGCGTTCCTGCAATTGGACGTGTACTTACATACTCTCCTCTTTTCTTCACAAGTAGCTCTGGGGAGCCGCTCACGATTTGAAATTCAGGAAAATGCATATACGCCATGTATGGTGATGGATTTAATGTACGTAATTTTTCATAAATCGCAAACGGATGAGTAAGTAACCGTTTCGACTGTCGCACAGACAAATTCACTTGAAAAACATCACCTTGCGCAATATACGCACGCACTTTTTCGACAGCTTCCATAAACTGATCTTCGCTCATTGACACCGTTTCTTCCTTTTCATAGTTCGGAATAAACGGGCGAGAAGCATCGGCAAAGTCCGTTGTCCATAATTGCTCGTACCGTTCAAGACGTTCACGCGCTTGATTTTCTTCCCCATCTACATAATGAGTAATGAAATAAAGAGATGATTCATCATGGTCATATACAAACACATCGTCAAATACTAAAAAATATAAATCAGGCATGTTTAAATCGTCACGTGCGATCGAAGGGAGCTTTTCAATATAACGTGCACATTCGTAACTAATGTAGCCGATCGCTCCACCTTGAAAGTCTGGACCTTCCTCTAACTTGTCTATTTCCCATTGATTCAACCATTTTTTTAATGATTGCAATATATTCCCTTCAAACGTCTCTGTACGATGCTTCTGCCACACTGTTAACTTGTCATCTTTTCCAATGACAACCGCAAATGGTTGCAAACCGATAATACTGTATCGGCCGTCCCGGCCGCTTTCAAGCAAAACATGATGCAACTGTTTTCGCGACAATGCTTTATATTGCAAAAACCAGTCACGTTGTGCGTATGCGAGTTTTTTCATCATCGGTCGTCGCTTTCGCTCACTCAAAGATGTCACTCCTCTCCATCAGTCCATACGCTTATTGTACAACGAACATATAGAAACAATCACGAAAAAAAATTCGGCAAGAATGTCCTTGCCGAATTATTCTTCAAACTGATATAGTGGTGTGCTCAAATAACGTTCGCCGTTACTTGGAATAATCGCTAACACTTTCTTTCCTTTTCCTAATTTTTTCGCCACTTGCAATGCTACATGAATCGCTGCACCAGATGAAATACCTCCTAAAATACCTTCTTGGCGAGCAGCTAGACGAGCAGCTGCAAATGCTTCTTCTGTCTTTACAGTGACGACTTCATCATAAATGGATGTATTTAAAATATCTGGGACGAATCCTGCACCGATACCTTGTATTTTATGCGGACCTGGTTTTCCACCTGAAAGCACAGGAGAGTCAGCTGGTTCAACAGCATAAATTTTAATGTTTGGATATGCTTGACGCAACACTTCTCCAGCTCCTGTAATCGTTCCACCCGTTCCAATGCCAGCTACAAACGCATCTAATTGATCGCCCATTTGTTCAACGATTTCTTTCCCTGTCGTTAAACGATGCACTTCCGGATTTGCTTCGTTTTTAAATTGTTGCGGCATAAAATAACCGTGCTCTTGTGCAAGCTGCTCTGCTTTTTGAATAGCACCTCGCATCCCTTCGCTTCCTGGGGTTAACACAAGCTCCGCCCCATAAGCGCGAAGTAAGTTACGGCGCTCTAAACTCATCGTATCAGGCATAACAAAAATGGCTTTATATCCTTTTGCAGCAGCAACCATCGCTAAACCAATTCCCGTATTTCCACTTGTCGGTTCAATGATTGTATCCCCAGGCTGAATTTTTCCGGCTTTTTCTGCTGCTTCAATCATCGCGAGCGCAATCCGGTCTTTTACACTGCTTCCCGGATTCATAAACTCTAACTTCAAATATACGTCTGCGCTATTTTCATCAACGATGCGATGTAACTTCACTACCGGTGTTTGACCAATTAACTCTGTAATGGATTGTACTACACGCGCCATTTTATCCACCTCTAATCCCGAGTATTTTTATAGAATTTGTAACCAATTTATCAGTTATTTTCGAAATTGTCAATCATTTATTTTTGTTTTGCTAATTTTTTTAACTCCTCAAGATCTTCGGCCGAAAATGTGTACGTTTCATTACAAAAATGACAAGATGCTTCCGCTTTCCCTTCTTCATCAATCATCTGCTGAATTTCTTCCGCTCCTAGGCTAATAATGGCATCCGCTACTCGTTCACGCGAACAACGACAAACAAATGACACGGGCATCGTTTCGAGAATTTTCACATTTTGTTCCCCACCGAGCAGTTCATATAAAATTTGTTCCGGCGTCAAACCACTTTCGATCATTTTGGAGATCGGCGGAATAGTAGCTAAATTTTTTTCAATGTCGGCAATTGTTTTTTCTTCTGTGCCCGGCATGAGTTGTAAAATAAAACCACCAGCCGCTAATATCGTATCATCCGGATTCACTAACACACCAACCCCAACAGACGATGGCGTTTGTTCAGAGGATACGAAATAGTATGTAAAGTCTTCACCAAGTTCCCCAGATACGAGCGGAACTTGTCCTGTAAAATAATCGCGCAATCCTAAGTCTTTCACTACAGTCAATGTTCCGTTTGTTCCAACCGCCCGAGCAACATCAAGCTTTCCGTTTGCGTTTAACTCAAAATGTACGTGCGGATTTGATACATAGCCGCGCACTTGACCTTTTGCGTTGCTATCGACAAGAATATGTCCGATCGGACCCCCGCCCTCAATTTTAATGGTAATTTGACTATCGCCTTTTAACATCGCTCCCATCATTACACCTGCCGTCATGGCGCGCCCCAATGCTGCTGAAGCTGTTGGCCACGTTTCATGTCGCCGCTGCGCCTCCCGAACGGTTTCTGTTGTTCGTACGGCATACGCTCTCACTTGCCCATCGTATGCCAACGCTTTTACTAAATAATCTGCCATTGCTGTCACTCACCTTTCTTGTTTCGCTCATATAACAATTGCAATCCTTTTAACGTTAAAAACGGATCGACGATATCAATCACATTCGATTCATGGGCAATTAATGAGGCTAATCCACCTGTTGCAATGACTTTGGGAGGAATAGCGCTTTTTTCTTTCATCCGTGACACAATTCCTTCTACTTGTCCAACATATCCGTATAAAATACCAGCCTGCATCGCACTTACTGTATTTTTTCCAATAATATCGTCTGGACGGGCAATTTCAATGCGTGGAAGTTTAGCAGCACGAGAATAAAGCGCCTCCGTGGAAATTGTAATACCTGGCGCAATAGCTCCCCCCATATATTGTCTATGCTCGTTAATATAACAGTATGTTGTTGCTGTACCGAAATCAACGATAATAAGCGGTGCACCATACAAATGAATGCCCGCTACAGCATTGACAATTCGGTCTGCCCCGACTTCTTTTGGATTGTCATACTTAATGTTCAGCCCTGTTTTAATGCCTGGACCGACAATGAGGGGCTTAATATGAAAGTATTTTGTGCACATTCGTTCTAACGCAAACATAATTGGTGGAACAACGGAAGAAATAATGATGCCGTCAATGTCAGAAAAATGCAATCCGACATCTTGCAACAACATTTTCACAATCATCCCGTATTCATCCTCTGTTTTGCTTCGGCTCGTTTCAATGCGCCAGTGAAACTTCAGTTCGTCTCCATCATATACACCTAGTACCGTATTTGTGTTTCCAACGTCTAATACAAAAATCATCACTCATCCCCACTTTTCGCAATTTGTTCCTTTTTTCATCATACCATAAGCAGACGGTAAAAAAAGATGCCTCTTATAAAAAGAGACACCTTTATTCTTCTTTTTTCGTTTGAATATTTACTTTTACCTCTTCTTGTTTATCACCATTTCGATTCGGTAACGTACCGTGCTCGAACAAATGCTTAATTTGCTCCGCATCAAGCGTTTCAACTTCAAGCAACGTATTCGCAATGAGGTTTAGCTTGTCGCGATTTTCTGTTAATACACGCTTAGCTTTTTCATAACATTCTTTAATAATGCGTTGCATCTCAAGGTCAATTTCGTATGCAATTTGATCACTGTAATTTTGCTCGTTATGCAAATCACGACCTAAAAACACTTGACCGTGAGATTGACCAAACTGCATCGGTCCAAGTTTATCGCTCATACCAAACTCCGTAACCATGCGACGAGCAATGCTTGTTGCACGTTGGAAATCGTTATGTGCTCCTGTGCTCACTTCGCCAAACACAATTTCCTCCGCCACGCGTCCACCGAGAAGACCTGTAATTTTATCAAGCAATTCTGGTTTTGTCATAAAATAACGATCTTCTTTTGGCAACATGACCGCATAGCCTCCTGCTTGACCGCGCGGTACAATCGTTACTTTATGTACCATTTCCGCATCAGCAAGCACCATACCAATGACTGTATGACCTGCTTCGTGATAAGCGACAATTTTTCGTTCTTTTTCAGAAATGACGCGACTTTTCTTAGCAGGACCAGCAATGACACGATCCGTTGCTTCATCAATATCGCTCATATCAATTTTTTTCTTGTTACGTCGAGCAGCAACAAGTGCAGCCTCATTTAATAAGTTTTCTAAATCTGCACCAGAAAAACCAGGTGTACGCATCGCAATCGCTTTTAAATCAACAGATTCATCAAGAGGCTTGTTGCGCGCATGCACACGAAGAACCGCTTCACGTCCTTTCACATCTGGACGATCAACCGTAATTTGACGGTCAAAACGACCTGGACGTAAAAGGGCAGGGTCTAAAATGTCTGGACGGTTTGTTGCGGCGATAATAATAATGCCTTCATTTCCACTAAACCCATCCATTTCAACAAGCAATTGGTTTAATGTTTGCTCCCTTTCATCGTGGCCTCCGCCTAAGCCAGCACCACGTTGACGCCCAACCGCATCAATCTCGTCAATGAAAATGATACAAGGAGCATTTTTCTTAGCTGTTTCAAATAAATCACGCACACGCGAAGCACCGACACCGACAAACATTTCAACGAAATCAGAACCGCTAATAGAGAAAAACGGGACACCTGCTTCTCCAGCAACAGCTCTTGCCAATAACGTTTTCCCTGTTCCTGGTGGTCCGACGAGAAGAACCCCTTTTGGAATGCGAGCGCCAAGCTCGACAAACTTGCGAGGATCTTTTAAAAACTCAACAATTTCAACAAGTTCTTGCTTTTCTTCATCCGCACCGGCAACGTCTTTAAAGCGCACGCGCTTCTTATCTTCGTTATACAGTTTCGCACGGCCTTTTCCAAAATTCATCACTCGGCTGCCGCCGCCTTGCGCTTGATTTAATAAAAAGAAGAACAAAATAAAAATGATGATAAACGGAATAATGGACGTGAAAAACGTCACCCATCCGCTCGTTTCATCAGCAGGCAACACTTCTACCTTCGCCTGCTTCGCTGCCTCATCGATTCGCTGAAGAACTTGTGGGCTGTTTGCTACGTATGTTGTAAAAAACTGCCCTTCAGCATAAGTTTTTAATTGGCCACGAATTTCATAAACGCCTCGCTCTGGCTTCAACGAGACATACTTTACATCACCATTTTCTAGATGGGTAATGAACGCATCGTACGTCATCCGTTCCGCCCGCTGATTGCCGCCATTTAAAAAGCTCACAACGCCAATGACGACAAGGAAAATAAGCAAGTAAAAGATTGTATTACGAAAAATGCGGTTCATTTCCTACCTCCTCCCACACTTAAAACACGCTATAGTCAATAGTATCATAGAAAAACGTTCCAAAACAAACGATGTGCATGAAAAAATTATTTGCTGTATACTTCTGGCTTTAACACACCGATGTACGGAAGATTTCTGTATTTCTCACAATAGTCTAACCCATAACCGACAACGAATTCATCCGGAACGATAAAACCGATATAATCTGCTTCAATATTCGCCTTGCGACCAGACGGTTTATCGAGCAAAGTCACGATTTTAATCGATTTTGCTTTGCGATAGCGGAATAAGTCGGCTAAATAGCTGAGTGTTAAACCACTATCAATAATATCCTCAATAATGAGCACGTCACGACCTTCAACGGATGTGTTTAAGTCTTTCAAAATTTTCACTTCTCCAGACGATACTGTCGCATTTCCATAACTCGATACATCCATAAAATCAATTTCTAAATATGTATCTATATGCTTAATTAAGTCTGCCATAAACGGCATAGCACCTTTTAATACACCAACCGCAAGCGGAAAGCGCCCCTCATATTCTTTCGTCAATAATGCTCCTAACTCTTTTACTTTTTGTTGAATTTGTTCCTCAGTAATTAAAATTTTTTCCATATCTTGATGCATACCCATATTCTTTCCTCCTACCATCATTCATTGCTTTTTATAGTGTAATACAATATAGCGATTTTTTGTAATATTTGTTGCTGTATAAACTGATTTTTTTACACCAGGAATCCATATGATGTTTCCGTTTGCATCTTCAACAATTGGCCATTGTTCCCGCTCGTTCGCTGGGATTTTTTCGTCAATAAAGATGCGAGCTACTTTTTTCGGATGCTCCATTCCTTTTACTTTCATACGATCTCCACGCTTTCTCGTTCGCACCCGGAGCGGCAAAGCTAATTGATCAACATCAATCACTACATGCTCATCGTCTTCAATGACAGGATAACGATCAACAAACTGACTAGTGAGTTGACATCCGTTTGGTAATACGAGCGTATCAGGAACACGGAAAAGAAACTCATATTCACTCGTTTGTTCCTGTTGAAACGTAAATATACACTCCTCGTATTGACGAATGACTTTTAAACCATTTGGAAAATGAAGCATACCTGAAGGATGTTGCCGTTTTAAAAAAAGTAGCGCTTGGTTTATATGTATAGAAGATAACGACGATGGAACATTGCCATAAAGATAGTTTAATATTAGTTGAATCCCTCGCCTTTGTAAAGGTTTTGGCATGCGCATAAACGAAGGAATATCGACACGGACATACCCTTTTTGTTGGTCGACAACATCTTTCAATTTTTCTTTCGTTAATTGCTCTAAAAATGCTTCATCTTCGCTCATCGTCTCGCTAAATTGTTGAACATGCTCATGAGCACGACTGTTTTCACTTTTTAAAAAAGGGAGAACGTAACGACGAAAACGATTGCGCGTGTAATCATCTTTGTCATTGCTTGGGTCGTGACGAGCACGCAAGCCATTCTTCTGACAATACTGTTCAATTTGCTGTCGATCAATGCATAAAAAAGGGCGAATAATATATCCGTTGCCAAATGGCCGCTTGATTGGTATGCCTGCATATCCTTTCGATGTGCTTCCGCGCACAAGCCGCATAAGCACCGTTTCCATTTGATCATCACCGTGATGAGCTAAAGCGACACAATGCGCTTTGTACTTATGCATCACTTGTTCAAAAAAGGCGTAGCGGCAATCACGAGCTGCTTCTTGCACCCCTTTTCCCGTTTGCTCCATATATAATTGGACGTTCAGCTGTTTCGCCTCACATATAATACTACGTTGATCGCAAAAATGTTTCACAAAATGCATATCTTCTTCCGACTGTTTTCCTCGCAACATATGATCAACGTGTGCCACAACGATTTGAAGGTCATATCGCTCTCGTTCGCTCCATAAAAAATGGAGCAACGCTAACGAATCCGAACCACCCGATACACCAACAACGACAGTCGTATGACGTTCAAGCAATTGATGCTTTTCAATAAATTGATGTACAATGTCTAACATACTCCTCCCTCTTAACAACGTCGTTTTTTACAATCGTACCATATCTCATTCTTCATACTCAAAACGAACGCAGAAAAAATTAAAGAATTTGGACATACAAATAAACGACATACATAAATAAGACGCAAACAAATAAAAACATCGTCTCTACCCAACGAAATTTTTTCTTTTCTTTTACGTGCACGACTCTTTCCCCCCGTTTTTTTTCTGTCTGCATAGACGGTTGTTGCATACATTGCAATAACTCTTTTCTCATTTCGTAAGCGCAAGTATACTTTCCATCAAGTGCACGCCATAATATTTTTTCATATGTTTTTAAATACGGATGGGAGGAAATCATGAGACGCAACTGCTCTCGTCCGTTTTCTTTTCTTTCAAATCGCTTTGGATAGCACATATTAATCATAATCATCGCTACGGCAAACAAATCATATGATGGCTCTGCTTTCCTTGTTCCCATTCCCCAATACCCCCGATCAAAAAACTCTGTAAATTCTTTAATCGCCCTCCCGCGAATCGTCGTCCCCCCCACATCAATTAACCGCACTTTTGGAACCTTCCCGGAAACGATTAAATTTTCTGGTTTTAAATCACCAAACACCCATCCTTTTTCATGTAACTTATGCAAATCACCTAGCAGCTGCAATATAATAACAATAATCCATTCTTTCCCGCGTTTTTGAATAAAAGTTAACAAATTATCCCCTTCAATATACTCCATCACATAAAATGAATAAATCTTTTGTTCTTGCGGATGAATCCAATCATCTACATCTAATAAACAAGGTCCGAGGGCGACTCCCTGGACCTCTGAAAATCGTTTCAGTACATTTACTTCTGACATCATAGCTGTTGCTTGGTTGCTTATTTTTAGCGCTACAAACGTTCGTCCTTCCTTAGCTAAATAAACAACTCCGTTCGCTCCTTTACCGAGCTGCTTAATAATTTCATAGCGATGTTTATGCCACTTTCCTTGTATAACCGTTCCTGTTCGGATGTTACATAGATTGTTCGATGTATACATCGTCATCACCATCGTGAGTAAATAAGCTTTTTAATGAACGTCTTTTTTGGAATTGTTGTAGCGCCTCGCGGATGGCTGGACCGGTCGGTGTAATTCCCCCGGATGTTAGCTTCGGAAACACACTTGAAATCGACTCCATTTTCGGTGTCCAATCTAAAATACGGTCCACTTCTCCTTTTTTCCCGGGAAATACGAAAACAGAAAACTCATTATTTCCCAAACGAGCATTTAAACTAATCGATAAATCTAACAATGCTTCTTTCACTGTTTGCAACTTCGTCTTCATACTCCCGCTTGTATCTACTAATATTAAAACTTGTAAGTTAACGGTTTCCCCTAATTCTTCGACAACTTCCATCACTTCTCCCCTCTTTTCTGGCGGGAGTTGCTCGATCGAAGCTTGCGATCCTAAAATTTGTTTCAACTCTCGATTAATGACTCCTTGCAACGTTTGTGTCATCGCTTTTCTTGTTACCATTTGGACCGTCTGTGACAATTGTTTAGCGTACACGACTTGACTAATCCCACCACCCGATTGAGCAATCCCTTCAATTTCACGCAACCCTTGCTCATCAATAATGTCTTGGTCAAGAACACCGATCACATTTACTGTAATTCCTTGTTCTTTCGCTAATGCCGCCATAGCAATTGGATCTTCACCGTGGTTAGAACAACCATCTGTAATTAATAAAATTTGACGTAACGTTCCTTTTCTCATACGTTCATCCCCTCCGAAAAAAGTAGTATACTCCCATCATCGACGTTCAGAGGGGATTTTATACCTCTATTTCATATATTGATATGCCGGAATGACCGCCCATTTCGGCGTATTATGCTTAATGCGCGCAACAACAATTGTCATATCATCTTCAATTTCTCCACCGTTGACACGAATGACCTCTTCTAAAAGCAACTCTGATACTTCTTGCGGATCATTCGTTTTTAATTCTTTAATTTTTCGTTTCATCCATACATCATGATTTTCAATGTGCGACACTCCATCTAAAATGCCGTCGCTCATCATAATAAGCAAATCGCCTGCTTTTAATTGCTCTTCAATCATTTCAAACTCTACTCCAGTAATAATACCAATTGGCAAATTGCTCGATTCGATTTTCATCACGTTGTTTCCCCGTTTAATAAAGCTTGGTGAAGACCCGACTTTCAAAAATTTTGTCGTTGCATTTTGCAAATCGACAATGGCCAAATCTAGCGTGGAAAAAATCTCCTCTGTCGTCCGCAAAGCTAAAATGGAGTTAATGGATTTAATCGCAATTCGTTCTTCAATTCCTGATTGTAAAATTTTTTGTAGTAGCTTGAGCGTCTCTTTACTTTCATAATGCGCTCGTTCACCATTCCCCATTCCGTCGCTAATAGCTAACGCATATTTTCCTCCGCCAATTTCCATCATTGCATAGCTATCACCTGAAATGAATCCGCCCCCCTTTGCAACATACGCAACACCTGTGTCAATGACAAAGGCTTTCGAAGAACTGAACGCCACCCGACAATCTCCGTTTGGATATATAGAACAATCTTCTTTTTTTACAACGATCGTCTCACCTAAAATATCAGATAGCATCGGTGCAATAAGCTTTTCACACTCTCCTCTTCCGTCGCAATACGGAACGACCATCTCAATGTCAACGCTTCCTTTGTCTAAACTATAAATTTCAACATCGTTTACATCGACCCCAAACTGTTGAAGGGCATGTAAAATTTGTTCTTCCTGCACATAATAATTTTCACGTTCTTTTTGAATTTCTTTTGCGAAGTCTTCCATGACTTGTGATACACCTAATAACTGTTCTGCCACAAGTCTTCTGCTCTCTTTCATTTGTTGCTTTAGTTTTTTATTGGCTTTATAAAATGATACGTCTTTTTCAATAATTTGAACGACTTTATTTGCTTTCACACAATGTTTATTCCATTCGCGCAACAACTTCGTATTCGTCATTTGATCATTTTCGCCTGCTTCTTGCATAATCTTTTTCATATAATCATATGTTTTATCAAAGTGGGTCATCCAACATTGGTCTTTCTTAAAACATGTTTGACACGTTTTAGCAGCAACATCGCTCAAAAAGTAATCAATTTCACGCTCTTCCTCTTCCTCATGCGTAAGCACACCGTATGAAGAGAAACTTTTCGATAACGCTTGAAACACATGAGAAAATTGTTCGACTCGCTGGGCTGTAACATCGCGAATTTTTCTTACATATTGTTGTTGCTCATTCGTATGCTCAACCGTTCCCGGCACATACTTCGCCATTTTGCTCGTTAACGATTGTGGCGTCATCAAGAAAAGTAAAACGGCAAATAACGACTCGACGACATTTGGCACAATGTTCGCTACCCCTTCGCTATAAAGGGTGATTAACAATGTTGCAACGACGAGCCCAAACGAAACACCTAGCTTTCTCCCTTCTTTCAATAGCCCACCGAGCAATCCAGCGAATGCTAGTAGACTCATTTGGTATAAATTTGATACATTCGCTAAACTTAAAATGAGCCCTGTCACAACACCAACAGTTGAACCGACGGTCGCACCAGCAACAAAAGCAAACAAAAGCAATAAATAGCGTGACGCAACATGTTCTAGTGAAAGATCATAAATCGACCAACCAACCATCCCCGTCATCATCGAAGCAAGAAGAATGACAAAAGAAATGACTTCTTCTGGCTTTAGCGTTTGTTTATATTTTTGATGGTCAAATAACGGAACACTTTGTAAAAAAATGAGTGTTAAAATGGAGGCAAGACCTGCTTCAATAAACATCGTCATTCCTTCGTATATCGTCCATTCATAATTCCACGTATAAATCATGATCATTTTCGCAAACACAGAGGCAGAAAACACGACAACTGGCAATCTTTTCGGCGGAGCATCAATCCAGTACAACAAACGATAAAAAACGAGAAACATAACGATCGAAGCAACTATAAATAGAGAGGCGTAAAAAGAAATGGTCAACGCTCCCGCAAATAGAGCAATAAACACAAATCCTAACTTATCACGACGAAGTAAATAAATGGATGCAAAAAAAGGTAAAGCAAACGGTGCCATTTTTGTTAAAATGAGAGCCCGTCCAAGCAAAAAACCGATGATTAAAAACAAAAACCCTTGCTGAAATAACAAATGGCTTAAACGAACCGTAAACCGTTGAAACCACTGAGAGACTGTTGTTCTTGTCCCACTTAAAGGTACTTCCGCCATGCGATTGACTAACTTCCGTTCTAATCTCTCCATATTTATCCTCTCCCTTTTTTCCATATATTCGTCTATTATCTTGTATTATACAGACTGAATTATCAAAATTTTGTCAAAAAAAGAAGATGAATCATATAAATCTTTCGACGGAATACCACAAAAAACGGCTTACATAAACAAAAAAACACCAATTTCGTGACGAAATTGGTGTTTTTTAATGACCCGTACGGGATTCGAACCCGTGTTACCGCCGTGAAAGGGCGGTGTCTTAACCACTTGACCAACGGGCCACTATGTAATTTGGTAGCGGCGGAGGGAATCGAACCCCCGACCTCACGGGTATGAACCGTACGCTCTAGCCAGCTGAGCTACGCCGCCATGCAACGACATTTTTTATAATAACATGCTCTTTAAACAAAGTCAATATTTTTTTACTATGAAATTCAAACGAAAAAGCATCCACTCATGAAATGGATGCTTATATGAACTGCCTCATATCTCGTTCGGCAGCAAGTTAACCGCGTCGAGCACCACGACCTCCTCGCTTCGATTCAGTATGGCGTTTAAGGGATGCTAAACGATCTTCACTTTCTTTCAAGAAACGGCTAATTTTTTGCTCAAAGCTTTCTTTTGAAGCGCGATCATTTCCTTTATTGCGCGGACGTGAAGCTTGTTCTTTCGCCTTTTTGATCGATAAGCCAATCCTTCCATCCTTCTCAACATTAATAACACGAACTTCGACAACATCGCCTACTTTAAGATGTTCGTTAATGTCTTTTACATAGCTGTCAGCTACTTCACTAATGTGCACTAAGCCTGTCGCGCCTTCTGGTAACTCAACAAACGCTCCGAATTTTGTAATGCCCGTTACTTTTCCCTGTAACTTGCTGCCTACTTCAATTGACATAAAAAAAGTGCTCCTCCTTAAAATCTGAAAAATCGTTTCTTTCATTATACATAATGAAAAAAACAAGTGTCAATAAGCCTTCTGCCTATCTCTTTTACTCATCAGGAGTGATGAAAATAATTTCTCCTTCTTTCGACAAAAAATATTGTTTTCGAGCCAATTCGGCAATATATTTATCATCGTTTAATTTTTCGATCTCTTCTTTTAATCTTTTTTCATCTTTTTGCAACGTGCGCAACTTTTCTTCTAGCTGCTCTTTCCTCTTTATTTGTTGATCGATTGCGGAAGATTGTTCCATCATCGTATATAAAAACAGCGAAGAAGCGGCTAATGCCAGCGTTGCCACAAAGCCAAGACGAATAACAATTTTTTTGCGACGTCGTGCCTTTTTATGTTCTTGTTTTTCTTGTTGAATAACATACGACGTTTGAATTTTTTTTACTTTGCTTTTTTGCGGGACGCCCATGTTTTTCACCGCTCCTTCTTCATTACCCTTTTTTCCTGAATATATTCGTGATTTTGGCGAGAAACCCTTTTCCGATATGAAAGAAACGTCCAACCGCTGCTTGAAAGCGAAGTGGGGTTTTTCGCCAAATGAAACGTCCAATCCATATGAAAGGTTGCAATAAAAAGCGTATACATACGTATACAACTTTATATAAAATTTTACCAATGGATAAAACAAAATGACAAGTAGAGATCAATAAAAAAACAAAAAAACGGTAAAGAAGTCGCAGTGGAAATACGATGATGTAATAAAATAATCGGATAATTAAACGATATAACGTCACAGCGATGCGAATGATGTGTTGCAACAAGCGAACATACATATTTTGAAATAACGCTTGATAAGCAGCGTACCCACATAAAATAGCTAAAAAAATGTACAAGCGAATCTGCCCGTTATTAACGAGCAACAACGTGTAAAATACATATAACGCTTGCACAATCCAAAAAAGAATATCTGCAATCCATACGATCAGCCGATGACGTTCGGAACGATTGAATATATGTGCGTATGTATCAAAAGATGCACCGATGACGATCCCTGTTCCAATCATCGCAAGCAAAGTCGTAAATTGCACATGTAAACTCATTTAAACAACTTGCTAAAGAATCCTTTAGCTTTCTCCGTATGATGTTCGTCCAAATAAACGATCTCGAAAATTTTTCCCTTAATTGACACAATTCCTTTATCTATATCTAAGTTTTTCATTTGTAAACCTTGTCCTTTAATGGACAAAAAACCCATAACCGTTTCTAATAAAAATTCTTCATTATCAAAGCTTTCGACTTGCTTCACACCTGTAATTTCTAACATGCGGCGACCGCGCATCATAATGTCGTGTTCTTGAATCGGCCCTTTATTTCCGATATTTTGTGTCATCATTGTCTCCCCCTCACAACGATCATTTGTACAAGTGTATGAGGGGGGAAAATGGTTTAGAACAAGCTATTCCACTCGCTCTTCTTTTACGATTTCGTATAAGGCGCTCGCTTCTTCTTTTTTCGCATGCTCTTGCAATCCGAGCACTTTTACTGTCACATGTTTTTGACCAAATTGAATCATCATTTCATCGCCTATTTTTACTGTTGAACTTGCTTTTGCTTGCTGACCGTTAATGAATACACGTCCTTGCTCAGCTACTTCTTTCGCCAACGTTCTCCTTTTAATAAGTCGAGAAACTTTTAAAAACTTATCGAGTCGCATATTATAACCCCTCCCTTTTTGCTTCTTCCCATATTTCATCTAGCTGGTCTAGCGAATATGCTCTCCAATCTCTCCCGCTTTGTTTTACTTTTTGTTCAATGTATTGAAAGCGACGGTGAAACTTTTCGTTCGCCATTGCTAACGCTTCTTCAGGATTAACCTTATAATATCGACATACGTTAATAAGCGCAAACAGTAAATCACCAAACTCCATTTTTAATTTTTGTTCATCCATGCGATTGACTTCTTGTTTCACTTCATTCATTTCTTCTTCCACTTTACGCCACATCGACTCTACTTCAGACCAATCAAATCCAACTTCCGCTGCCTTTTTTTGATATTCATATGCTCGCAATGTGCCTGGTAACGCTTTAGCCACATCGTCAAGCAATGAATGAGACGCACTTTGTTTTTCTGCCTGTTTTATCGCTTGCCAGTTACGTACAACCTCTTCAGCATGCTCGACATGAGCATCCCCAAATACGTGTGGATGACGACGAATCATTTTTTCTGTAATGACCCGAATGACATCATCAATCGAAAACATTCCTTCATCTTCTCCAATTTGAGCATGAAGCATGACTTGTAACAATACGTCACCTAATTCTTCAATCATGTTTTCATCGTCTTGCTGATCAATGGCATCAAGAAGCTCGTATGCTTCTTCGAGCAAGTATTTTTTCAGCGACTCGTGCGTCTGTTTTCGATCCCAAGGACAACCGTTTGGCCCACGCAATGTCGCAATGACACGTCGTAAAGTAATAAAATCGTGATACAACAGTTCATCCGTTTCTACTTTCGGCACATAGACACTCGTCAAATTGCTAACGGTCATCGCCCGATCAAGCTCGTACAGTGGAACTTTTTCGATGCGCTCTTGTTTACTTCCTGCTGCATAAACGATAAAAACCGGATAATCGTGCGGTAATTTTTCTAATAGAGCTAGTTTGACATCGGATGCAATAAACGAGTCATATACTTGACAAAAAATGATATGATTTCTCAATTGAATTTCGTCCGGTTGAAATGAAGTCGCATCAATAAATTGAAATCCCTCAATCGGATCGAGACCGACCGCGTTAAATAGGGCATCAAGAAAGCTCTGTCCCCCTTCAATGCGAACAGATATATGATCTCGTTTTTCAAGCAATAACTTTACTGTGCGCTCAGCAACAAGTGGATGTCCTGGCACAGCATATACGACATCTCCTTTTTTTACTTCTTCACAAAGAAAAGCAACAATATGTTCATACACTTGTTCAAATTGATCATATTTTTCATATATATCATCAAATGATTGAGCGTATATTCCTTCTGCTTCTAATTGTGCAACAACAGGATGATCTTTTGTCCGCAAAAAGAGGCGCTCCGCTTCTTTTAACGTACGGTACACACCTAAAGACAGTTGATCTATATCTCCTGCCCCAATACCAACAATTGTAATTGTACCCATTACTATCCAGCCTTTCTTTGTTTGATGTTTATTAAATAACGACCAAGTGGAATGGCAAGTAATTCTTTCTCGGCGAAAACTCCCTTTTTAACGACCATTATAATATAAACAAACGCCCCTATAAAAACGCCAACAATTGCTTGAAGTGATGAAAATAACCTTCCTTGATGAACAGGTAACTCGTTCGTTAACATGATGTATCCGATTAAAATGATTGCCATCACCGCAGCCGCTTGCATCGTCTGAATGACTGTAACGAATGAAAGCAACGGGCGAGACATTTGTTTTTGCACATAAAAAAGAGCGATTGTACACATGACAACATAGGCAAAGAATGTCGCCATTGCTGCTCCAACCGTATGCCATAAAGGAACAAGATATATATTTAACACCCACTTCGTTATCATCCCTATACATACGATGGAAAGCGGGCGAAATACATCCCCAAATCCTTGTAAAATCGCAATAAACGTTAACGTTAACGAAGTAAAAAGAATACAAATGGACAAAATCGTTAGCTCGATCGCACCAGCATGATCTTTAAACAACATGATATTCGCTTGTTTTAATATACAAACTAAACCAACTGCTGCCCCCAACCCAATAACAAAAGCTACACGAATGGCTGTATATACCCCTTCACGTTGTGCTTGTTTGCGTGATAACATCGGCACAAGCGCTAACGAAAAAGAAGTAGCTGCTACGGTCCCAAGTTGAATGAACGGTTGACCACGATCATAAATTCCTTTCGCCGTTTTAGCTAGCTCATGTAATCCTGCTTGTTGCAACAAAGGTAAAAGAGTAAATGAGTCAACGAGCTGCATTAAAACGAGCATCATGTTTGCTAAGCAAATCGTCACTCCATGAATCGCTAAAAATGACAGCACTTTTCTTTTTTCCTGTTTTGGCAACTGTATTCTCGTATAGGCGTTCATTCGTCTTCGCGACATATACGCAACGAGAACGAAAAGCGCTGCAAAACTTCCTATGAGCGAGCCAAACATCGCACCAGCCCCTGCTTCATAAACGGTAAATCCGCGATGAAGCAAAAGAAAAGATAGAAACAAAATAGCTACTACACGTATGGACTGCTCGACGACTTGTGAAACAGCTGTCGGAATCATCTCCTCTCTCCCTTGAAAATATCCGCGCAAAACAGAAGTGAATGGGAGGAGCAAAAAGGCAAACGAAATCACACGAATGAGCGAAGCTAATTGATCATCTCCCATCATGCTCGCAAGAAAAGAAGCGCCAAAATACAGAATGGAAAACATGATAACGCTGATGAATGATAAAAAATAAAAAGAAAACCGCACAACCGCAAACTCATATGTTGGCTGTTTATTTTGGGCAATCAGTTTTGAGATTGCAATAGGATAACCGTACGTTGATAAAGCAAGGAAAATTCCATAAAACGGATAAACTTGTTGATAAATATAAAACCCAACATCACCCACAATATTTTGGTACGGAATGCGATAAAAAGCGCTCAATATTTTTGTAAATAAGGCCGCAAGCGTCAATATGAACGCTCCGCGCAACCAGTCTTTTCTTTCCATAGCCTTTCACCTTTTCAGTCACGTATAATGATACATCAAAAAAAGGTAGCGAGATGCTACCTTTATTGTTCCATTTGACGAGCAAGGAAGCTCGCGGCTGTTTCTGCTGCTTTATGCTCCACTTCACTAAGTGTTTTATCTTTTGAAAAAATAATTACTGCTCCGATCGGATCTCCTCCGGCAATAATCGGTGCAATCACGTATGATTGCATATGCTCTTCATGGGCTTGTGCAAATGACACGTTCGTTTCTTCCGTATGCAAAACGGACTGGCGATCTTCCATCACTTTTTCAACAAGTTCGCTTACGCTTTTGTTTAAATACTCTTTTTTCGATCCACCTGCTACTGCAATAAATACATCGCGATCACAAATGAGCACAGGTTGTCCTAAGCTGTCAAATAGAGCCTCAGCGTACTCTTTTGCAAAGTCGCCTAGTTCGCTAATCGGCGAATACTTTTTTAAAATGACCTCACCATCACGGTCAACAAATATTTCAAGCGGGTCTCCTTCACGAATACGAAGTGTTCTGCGAATTTCTTTCGGAATGACTACTCGTCCTAAATCATCGATTCGTCGAACAATACCTGTTGCTTTCATCTATCGATGCCTCACTTTCATGTAGTTATTAAAATGGCACTGGTGAAGCAGTTGAATAATTCACCATTGTTGTGATTAGTATCCGTAACAAGCGAAGTTATATACACAATGAAGGGGGATTTTTTTTAAAAAGTGAAAATCCCCCATCTTCATCATTGCCACTTATTTATAAACAGTAAACATGCATTAATCAATTATTTTTTAGCATATTTTAACCCTTTTAGCAACTCATAAATGATCATCGAGTCAGTCAAGACTTTGTGGAGAACATTTTTTCGGTTCACTACGGGTGTTGTCAATCACTAGTTAGCGAACCATTTTCAGGAATTGATATCGTAAGCGCTTTTGGACTCTCATCCCTCATCTTGAAGTGATGATATTGTATTCCATTTTTTTACACCCAACCAAAATCCCGAAGCGCCGACAACGCTTGATGGATCGGCGTCCCGGATGACCGCTGCAGACACGGTAGATTCTGACGCACCACATCTGCCCACAACCGTCCTGCCTTCCGTTTGGCCTGTTCAACCCGCTTGGA
>NZ_JXTH01000043.1 GCF_000836725.1 Anoxybacillus thermarum
CCACCTGGTCGCTTGCCATTTCTTACGGAAGAACAACAACAGGAGATCAGACAACTGATATTAACTACCACCCCTGTGGATGTCGGCTGGGGCATTTCTTCGTCATGGAACACACGTATATTGCAATCTTACATCCAACAAACCTATGGCGTTTCGATGTCACGAGAAGGCATTCGCAAGTTATTGCATCGTCTTCGTTTGTCATGGACACGCCCGACCTATAAGCTCGTCAAAGGCGATCCAGTGCTTCAAGCAGCCTTTGAAAAAGAACTCGAGTTTATAAAAAAAAACTAATCACGAAAGAAATCGTTCTTCTTCATGTCGATGAGACGCATGTTCGTGCCTATCAGGCGCTTCGTACGACATGGGCAGAAGTAGGGAGTCAAAAACAAGTGCCAAGCTACGGTCACCACGCCCATGTTTCCATTTTTGGTGCAGTCGACGTGCAACAAGGCGATGTCTTGTTTCATCGCGCATCATCCGCCAATGCTGAAACGTTCCTTGACTTTTTGCGCCTGTTGAAAGAAAAATATTCCGATCGATTTATCGTGCTTGTGTTGGACAATGCGCGTATTCATCATGCCAACATGGTGCAAGCTTTTCTGGATGGAGAGGAAGGCAACGCCTTTCACTTTATTTTTCTGCCACCGTATTCCCCACATTTGAATCCGATTGAACGGTTATGGACGTGGCTGAAAGATGAAGTCATCGCCAACGTCCTGCATAAAGATCAAAAGGACATCGCCCAGTCGATTACTCGTTTTGAACAATACGTCTTACAGCATCCAGATGAGTTATTACGCCGCATCGGGTGTGCTGCGTGAACCAGAGGTTAAAATGTCAATTTGGATGTATATATAAAATCGATTAAGCCTTACAGACAGCATTACTCCCCCAAAAAAACTCATACGTCGCGATTATCTTCCGAAGCGACCATTCGTCTTTGAATCGGAAACAGTTCTCTTTCTGTACATGTGTAGTAACATTCCCAATGTATAACTTTATTAATAATATCAAGAACAACTTTGTCTTGTCGTTTGAACGTTTCTCTACAAATTGGACAGCGTAAGTTCCCAAGAATTGAAACCATGGACATCCATCCCCTTTGCTTTTTTATTTCGAGATTTCTTGCTTCTCTCCACCTCTCCTCTCAAAATGCACATGCAACCGATACTCGCAAATCTCTTGTGTCCATTGGTACAATATTTGTTCGTCCGCTGGTGCAATGGAGAAGTTGAGCGAGAAGACATTATTTTCAAACGAAACAAGCCTGTTGGAACTGCCGCTCCATTTTGTCATCGGCATTTTGGCAATGAGTTTGGCGACTTTTTGTTCGTCGTATTGCCATAGGCGTTTCGTTTCCCCGTCGGAGAAGTCGATGCGTTTTCGGTATTCTTTCTCCATAAAGTATTGATAAAAAAATGGTGCGGCTTCGTTCGGCGTCATTGGCAAATGCCAGCGTGACGGTCCGCGGTTGAGCATCGCCTGCAAGACGACCATTTTGTAGCTTTTTGTCATCGTTGTTCGCTCGACTTCCGTAAGCCAAGCTTCATATTTCAAAAACGCTTCTTTTTCGCGCTCGGACAATTCGTTTGCCCAATATAGAAATCCGACGTACGATTTAAACTCATCGCGATATTCTTTAGCGATGCTGCGGCCGTACAAGTGAAGTTCAAGATACGTCGGGCGGCGGCCGAGTTGTTGTTTTACGTCATAGTAGTCGACTAACAATTTCTCTTTGCGCGGTTGACGTTTCCGACGCATTTCCTCCAGTAAGTGAATGACACGAACATCAAAATCAATGGCACATCCGTCTGGGACGACAGGAATAACAGACTTTTGTTTTCTTTTTTCTTCTTTTTCGGTATCAAATAGTGCTATTTTGATATCAGCATTGCGGTAATTTCCGATTAAGTCAATAATGACACAATATTGTTTTGTCGGATAAAGACGCAATCCTCGGCCAACTTGTTGTGTGAAGATTGTCAATGATTCTGTCGGGCGAACGAATAATAGCGTATCGACTGCTGGAATATCGACACCTTCATTGAATAAATCAACGGTGAAAATGGCATCGATTTTCCCTCTTTCAAGCTGTTCGATCGCTTGTTTGCGAGTAATATGTACTTGCTTTGAATGCAAACTCACCGTTCGATAACCTCTTTTATTAAAATAATCCGCTAAAAAATCGGCTTGGCGAATGGAGGAGCAAAACACGAGCGTTTTCGTCTGTTTGTACTTCTCCCAAGCTTGCAAAATACGTTCTGCCATTTCTTCACGAAGTTGTGCTTGCAGTAGTTGTTCTTCATCGTAGCGATTGCCGCGCCAAGCGATTTTCGTATAATCTGTATCGTCATATACGCCATAGTAGCGAAATGGTGCAAGCCAGCCGCGTTGTACCGCTTCGATAAAATCAATACGATACGCCACATTCCCGTCGCAAAGCGCGTATACGTCTTTATAGTCATTGCGGTCAGGCGTTGCGGTAATGCCAAGTAAAAATTTCGGCTGGAAATAAGCAAGCACACGCTCGTATGACTTCGCGGCGGCATGATGAAATTCATCGACAACAATTAAATCGAACGCATCTTGCGCAAATATTTCAAGATGCCTTTTCATACTTAACGTAAAAATCGACGCAAACACAACATCGGCTTGTCCTTCTTTCATTTTGCCGTCATAAATCCCCAACGTCTTATCCGAGAGAATTTGTGCAAATGAGCGCTTCGCTTGATGTAAAATTTCTTCCCGATGTGCGATAAATAACACTCTTTGAAACTTTTGAGCGAAAAAAGCAGCTAAGTACGTTTTCCCTAGCCCTGTCGCCATGACAACCATCGCCCGATCGTATCCTTCTTCGTATGTAGCTTCTAGCTGAGCGAGTGCTTCCACTTGCGCAAAGCGCGGCTGAATCACCCTATATGGTGCTTTTTCATCATGAATAATTTCTGGCTCTTTTTCCGTTTCAGTTGGAAGCATGAATTCCACTTCTTCTAACTTCGTCCATTGTCGCACGAGATTTGCATGACGCTGGTGATAATCCGCATATTGTTCTTCATATTGTTTTAATATTTCGGCATTAACTTGTACCGTTTGCTCAGCATAAAAAAGAGTTAAAAACTCATTCATCACTTCTGCAAACACACTTTCTTCCAAACATTTATGGACACCAATATTCCATTCTACACCGCTCGTTAGCGCAGAACGCGATAAATTGGACGAGCCAATAATAAAATAGCCGTCATTTTGGTGTTCAAATAAATACGCTTTTGGATGAAAAGAAACCCCTTCGCTTTTCCATAACCGAATTTCGATATTCGGATGGATCGCTATGAGTTCACGTAAAGCTTCTGGCTGTGTAACATATAAATAATCCCCAGCGCAAATTTTTATGTCCGCCCCTCGTTCAGCTGCTTTTTTTAACGGCTCTTTTATTATATCGACCCCTGACTTCATCACAAACGACGTTAATATATAAATCGTGGAGGATGTTTCGATATGTTCTTTTAATTTTTCGATCAGATGGCTTTTTACAAACTCAACTTTACTCATCATGTACCTCTATTAAGAAAATTTTCTCTTTAAATCCGCCTCTTTTTTCTGCTTTGGAGGCACGCACAGCTTCGATTTGTTCTATCGTCGCACTGTGGCATTCAGCAAGTGCATGTATAATTTCTAGCAAATCCGCCAACTCCTCTATCGCTGCTGCATCGTCCTCTGCCCGCACGTATTCCTCTAGCTCCTCAAACGCCTTTTTGCGTAACTCTTGACGATATTCTTCATCGCTTAACGTACGCGTTGTGAACGTCTTCCCTGCTTTTTCAATGACTTGCGGAATTTTGTCGCGGACAAGTTTGTTGTAAACAGGCATCGTATCCTCTCCTTTTATAGTAATAATTTAGGAATTTTTTGAACAAATCTTCAATTCGATATGCCCCTTCACAATTGCATATTATTGAGTTACTTTCCTGCAAAGGATGTACGTTTCTCCCCTGCGAACTACGAACATCGTGGTGGACTTTTCGCGATGTTCTTGGATAATAACTGATTTCTCTTAAAAAAACATTTAATTACATATAACAAGACTAGACTTCTTTAATATTTCTTTATTTAGATCATCCAAGCGAAAGAAATTTCAAGTTTGATGATTGGCATATTACCGCATGTCTTTTCTATTTGTTTCTTGTTATTTTACAATATTTCCTACCTTTTTGGAACAACAACTCTAGACTTTATTCCATCTACGGCTTCAATCATGCGCGACGATGAAAAAGCCGAAGAGGATGTCCGCACCTAGTAAAAGTTTGTAAACAGGAATTTCTATTTGCTTTCCATTTAACGTTTTTAGAATTTGTTCGACTTGATAAATGGCGTCTGGAATACAGGATGGCTTTTCATCATTCCAGGAAAAGAGCGGCATCAACAGCATCGGTTCCGTGACCACTAACTTCCCCACTTCATTAATAAGCGAATTGCCATATTCCTCAAATAGCTGAATGCTTGCCGCAAGCGAACAGCATTGAACATCCCTGCACAGAGACTTCCCATCAAAAAATATGCAAAATCGTTGACAAAATGACATTCGCTGAATAAGATAAGATTAAAATTTGGTTTAAGGAAAAATTATAACCTTTGCGCAAATTATTGTTAAGGGGGAAACTGTTATGGCTAGGGCAAAACTTGCTCGGCTATCTGATGCAAAACCTGGGGAACGTTTTCGCATTACAAAGCTTGAAATAGAAGGAACGATGAAACGAAGATTGCTTGATCTAGGATTCGTGCCTGGCAGTGAAATCACCGTTTTACAAAAGAGCCCGCTAGGCGACCCGACCGCCTATCGCGTCAGCTATACGACAATCGCTTTAAGAAAAGAAGAAAGCGACCATATTTACGGGGAGAGGATTGGGAATGAATAAGAAAAAATATACAGTTGCACTCGCTGGAAATCCAAATACGGGAAAAAGTACATTGTTTAACGTATTAACCGGCTTACGGCAACATACGGGAAACTGGCCAGGAAAAACGGTCATTCACGCAGAAGGTTTTTTCACTTATAAAAATGAGGAATATCAAATCATCGACCTTCCGGGAACATATTCGCTCTACTCCAATTCAGCGGACGAAGAAGTGGCTCGTGATTTCATTATTTTCGGCAAACCGGACGTCACCCTCGTCGTATTAGATGCAACGGCGCTCGAGCGAAATTTAAATTTAGCGCTGCAAGTACTAGAAATGACCGACCGTGTCATCGTTTGCCTAAACTTAATGGACGAAGCAAGAAAGAAAGGGATGATCATTGATACTGCTAATCTTTCCAAAAAACTAGGCGTGCCTGTCGTACCGCTTGCGGCGCGCAACAAAGAAGGAATTGAAGAGCTACTTGAAACAATCGCGCGCATGGTACATGGGGAAATAAAAACAACACCGCTCGCTGTTTCTTACAGCCGCGCCATTGAAGAAAAAATTACAAAGCTTCTTCCGCTTGTGAAGGAAGTGGTGGGAGAAGAATATCCAGCACGTTGGGTAGCACTTCGTTTATTGGACGGGGATACGTCATTGCTTCATGCACTGCAACATCATCGGCATCATTTCTTCAGGGAGGGATCAGCCCATGCGTGCCACTGCGCCAAATCCATTTGATGAGCTGATGGAAAACGCTAATCGTTTAGCAGATGGCGATACGAGGGAACAAATCGTCGCGTCTATTTTCCAAACATCGCGTCACATTTGCCAAGAAACGGTGACCTATACAAAACAAGAAAAGCAATATGAAACTGAGAAACTCGATCGGATTTTTACGTCGAAAATATGGGGATTCCCGATTATGCTCGCGATACTTGCCGTCGTCATTTATGTGACAATTGCCGGCGCCAATATCCCTTCTTCTATGCTCGCGGAATTTTTCGGCTGGCTTGAAGGATATATTACGCTCTTATTTCAACAGTTGCACGCGCCAAGTTGGCTGCACGGCATTCTCGTTTTAGGACTCTACCGCGGAACGACATGGGTTGTGAGCGTCATGTTGCCTCCAATGGCGATCTTCTTCCCGATTTTTGCGTTGCTCGAAAACTACGGATATCTTCCGCGCGTCGCCTTTAATATGGATCGGCTGTTTAAAAAATCTGGCGCTCACGGAAAGCAATCGCTAACGATGGCGATGGGGTTTGGCTGCAACGCTGCCGCTATCATGTCGACAAGAATTATCGAATCTCCAAGGGAACGAATGCTCGCCATTTTAACGAACAATTTCGTTCCATGTAACGGCAGATGGCCAACACTAATTTTACTTGCTTCCCTCTTTATGGCCGCAGGGTATACCGGCGGATGGAAAACACTCGTTACCGCAAGCGTCGTTGTTGCGATGGTCATATTTGGAATTGTCGTCACGCTCACAGTTTCATGGATATTATCGAAAACAGCGTTGCGCGGCGTGCCGACACACTATACCCTTGAACTGCCGCCATATCGCCGTCCAAAAATATGGGATACGATCGTTCGGTCGACATTAGATAAATCTGTTTATGTATTGAAGCGTGCTGTCACCGTTGCTGCACCAGCAGGCATGTTAACATGGGTATTGGCCAACATTCATGTAGGTGATACAACGGTGCTTGCTTATTCCGCTCAACTGCTTGATCCGTTTGCGCGCCAATTAGGGCTTGATGGCTACATTTTGTTAGCGTTTATTTTAGGGCTTCCGGCAAATGAAATTGTCGTACCAATTTTGTTGATGGGTTATCTATCAGCTGGGGCATTACTCGAAGTCGATAGCATGAACGCAATAAAACAAATTTTCGTTGAACAAGGGTGGACGTGGCTAACTGCGCTAAATATGATGTTGTTTTCTTTGCTTCATTATCCGTGCGGCACGACACTTATCAACATTTATAAAGAAACGAAAAGCAAAAAATGGACGTTGCTATCGTTTCTCATCCCGACAAGCATAGCCGTTATCGTCACATTTACAACTACCCATCTCGTCCAATGGCTTGGGCTTTTGTAAAAACATCCCGCTCCCCTTTACGGTGAGCGGGATGTTTTCTTCAACATACAACAAATCCGACACGCTAAGGCAATCCCAAATGTCTATCCTGCACGAAAATGGTCGTCAAGCTCTTTCTGTGTATACGACTAGCATTTGTTTTAATCATGATACTTTTTCGCTGACATAAGTCACAATGAACGCATAGTCAGAATGGCGGCGGTGGGAAATATCAACTTGTGAAAAAATTCAAACTAAGCTCGTCTTTGTATCTGCTTGTCTAACAGATCTCCCTTTTCCAACACTTCAAACTTTCTATTCCATTGGTAAGTTACATCTAAATCGAACCATCTATCGTAACGACGAATCGAAACGCATAAAGCAGAACAACTAACCACCTTTCATTATTTCATTCCGCCGCCTAACAGTTCACGCAATTCTTTCACATATTCCTCCGAGCCTGTGACGATCATACGGTCGCCTATACGCATTTCGGTATCTCCATGTGGAACGATCGATTCGTGTCCGCGGAAAATGCGGACGATGATGCAATCTCCTAGAAATGGAAATTGGCGAAGGAGAACGCCATGGTAATCCAGACTGTTCATTTCAATTTCATGCAATGTAATGTCGCGGTGTGTCAACATATGGACAACGTTTGGTGATTCGATGAACGCCTTTAACATCGCCCCTGCGGATAGAGCGAGAGAAATCGTTTCAACCCCAATGTGTTTTAATTGCTGGACAGCAGATGGTGACTCGGCGAAAGCGATGACACGTAAAACACCTTGTTCTTTTGCCCACGTTGCCACTTGGACATTCGTCTGTTCGTTACCTGTCAACACGACGACAATGTCAGCTGTTAGTGCCTCATGTGCTTGCAACGTTTCAAATGAATAATCATCGATATCAACAATCGGGAAAACATGCTCTGTCTGTTCGATTTTATCTTGGCGTATATGATACAACGTCGTTTCATATTCGTCTGGATGCAAGTCACGTACAGCCGCAAGTGTAAATTGATTTGTCCCGATGAATTTGACAACTTTTTTCCGTTCCTCTCTTTCCACCCGATATAACTTTTTAAACATAATTGGCGAAACGACGCTCGTGAGTACAGCTACTAAAATTAAAGCGCCCTTCATATTTTCATCAATCATCCCCATTCGCTCTGCGATCGTGGCAGCTGCGATAACAAGCGAAAGCGTAGAAACAAGTAAAAAGCCTGCGGCAATCGCTGTGTTTCGATCGTACCAAATGCGCAATATGTACACCGGCACGACTTTAGAAATGACAAGTGCGACAAATAAAAGTGGAATGAGCAATAAAATATCGAATTGTGTAAACAACGGGCGCAAGTCTAAATTAACGCCGACCATCACGAAAAAAATCGGAATAAAAAAGCCGTAACCGAATGAGTCGAGCTTATGAACAAAATCTTGATTTGGTGCCAATAAGGAAACGAGCACACCGGCAAGAAACGCACCTAAAATATTTTCCGCCCCAAGCGTTTCCGATAAAGCGACAAGAACGACAATGAGTGCAAATACGGCGCGCGTGCCAATTTGAATCGTCCCTTTTGCCATCGTCTCAACGAACGAACGATTTTGAAAATATTTACCTGCAAAATAAAATATGACACCTGCAAGAAACAGCCCGAGCAACAACCATATGTTTCCATGATCTGGATCGTATGTCGATACGAAAACAGCTAACAAAACCATCGTTACTAAGTCCGCAATGACCGCAATTAATAAAATGGTTTGTCCAATCGCCGTCTTCATTAATTGTGCATCTTTCAGCGTTGGAACAACGACTCCAAGTGAGATTGTAGAAATAATAAGAGTCATTAAAAAAGCATTATCGATGTAGCCGAGCCAAACAAATCCATAAGAAAGAGCGAGCGAAACGAGAAAAATACCGGCAAATATAACCGAAGCAACAACAAATGTACCCGGCTCCTTTTCTCCTTTTTTCTTCGCTTTGTTTGCAAAGGCTGAAAAATCAATTTCTAAACCGCTTAAAAACATTAAAAACAAAAATCCTAACGTCGATAACGTTTCTAACCACATATCTTGCTCAACAATATTCAAACCTGTCTTCCCAATGACAATTCCGATAATAATCTCTGCCACAACAACAGGGATCATTTGCAGGCGAAAGCGGTGCAACAGGAGCGGAGTAAGAAAAGCGGCAACCATGACGATAACCAACGATGAAATAGATGTATGCATATGTTTTCCACCTTCCCCTCTTTTTGTCCATTATATAAGTTTGTGATTAAAGTTACAATTTTTTTGCATAAACGGGGCAAGATAAGAAAAAAGAAAGGAAGACGCCTCATGAAACTACATGGCTTTAACAACTTAACGAAATCGCTTAGTTTTAATATGTACGACATTTGTTATACGAAAAGTGCAAGCGAGCGGGAAGCTTATATTGCGTATATTGACGAAGTGTATAATGCCGAACGGTTGACGAACATTTTAAAAAATGTGGCAAATATCATTGGAGCGCATATTTTAAATATTGCCAAACAAGATTACGTTCCTCAAGGGGCAAGCGTGACGATGCTCATATCCGAAAGTCCGATTGAAGTGCCGAAAGAAGAACCGCCTGTACCGCAAGCGGTCGTTTGTGCCCTTGATAAAAGTCATATTACTGTGCATACATATCCAGAGTATCATCCAAACGATGGAATTAGTACGTTTCGAGCTGATATTGATGTCGCAACGTGCGGGGAAATTTCGCCATTGAAGGCGCTCGATTATTTAATTCGCTCGTTTGAAACCGATATTATGATTATCGACTATCGCGTGCGCGGGTTTACGCGCGACATTTCTGGAAAGAAGCTATTTATCGATCACGACATTACATCGATTCAAAATTACATTCCTGACGATATTCGCAAGCAATATGACATGATTGACGTGAACGTGTATCAGGAACATATTTTCCATACAAAATGCAAACTGCGCGAGTTTGATTTAGATAGCTATTTGTTTGAGTTATCAAAAGATCAACTGACGAAAGAAGAAACGGACGCCATTACACATAAATTGCGCATCGAAATGGATGAAATTTTTTACGGAAAAAATATGACACCACCTAAGTGATGTCAATCCAAATGCAATGGTATGTCGCACGAATAAGCCCCTGTTCTGAAAAACGTTGTTCATATTCATGCATCATTGTTTTAAATATAGACGGCCTTTGGCAATATCGCCCTGTTGTGCTATTAGTTGCACCGATATGGCGAAGGGATAAGAAAAAGTCGCGTACCGACGGAAAATACTCTACTTCCATGCGCTCATCCCCCCGAGCATAAGCGTGCATGTGAAGCCACTCATGAAACGTCGGAAACGATGGGCCGATACGAAGCGGCTCATGAATATGTTGTTTCGCTAACGCATAAGCAAATGATGTGTGCAGCTCGTAAAACGTTCGGTCGCCAAATGTTGAAAAAAGAAGCTGTCCCCCTTCGTTTCGTCGCTCGGCAAGTTTGGCGATCGTTTGTTTTGGATTTGTGAACCATTGAAACGTGGCATTCGAAATAATTAAATCGTACGTTTCATGCCATGTTACTTCTTCTACATCTGCGCAAAGCCAAGTCACCGGTGCATCCCCTAGTCGTTCTTTTGCGACTTCAATCATGCCTGGGGCGATATCGACGGCGGTGATCTGTGCATACGGATAAACGTCATACAGCAATTTTGTTAAATACCCTGTGCCACAGCCAATTTCTAAAATCGTTTTTGGCGGGCGAGAAATGCGTGCCATTAATTCATGCGCCATCTTTTTTTGGACGTTTGCGAACTGATCGTACGTATTGGCTCGTTCGCTAAATCGTTTTTGCATCAATTGTTTATCAATCATTTCTTCCACCGCCTAACCATGTTTGAATGTAATGGGCGCATGCGTATGGTTGCGTGACGTGCGGCGCGTGCCCGACGTTTGGCATAAGCATAAACGTACAATCGTTTGTTCGTTCATATATATATTGAGCGGCTTGCGGCGGGCAAATGCGATCGCGTTCTCCGTGAATAAGTAACAGCGGCACACGAATGCATGATAGCTGATCACGTACATCTGCCGTCAGTAAGTAGTCTAGTCCAAGCAACAAGTCCGGAATGTGATGATGCATATACGGGAATGGCTCCGCCTCTTCCTCGCCCCATAACATATCAATAAATGATTGTATCGTTTTTTTCGGTTGGCGTAGCAATTGTCCTTTCATTCGTTCTACAACGCGCGCATGCCAACCGGCATTGTAATGTTCCGTTATGGTGAATCGACTCGTCCCTCCGATACATACGAGCGCTTGAACATGTTCGTGCGTAGCGAGCTGCAAAGCAACGAGCGATCCAAGCGACCAACCGATCACAAGAGATGGAACGGTTAAGGCTTCTTCTGCTTTCGTTAAAAAATGATAAATATCGCGCATGCTATCCCATTCAACGATCGTGACATCCTTTAGCTGAAGCGCTTCGATAAGCGGAGAAAACACATCGCCTCTCATCCCCCAGCCTGGCAACAGCAATGCGTTCATGGGATCAACCCCATTTCTTTTCCGACCGCACAAATATGATCAAGCGCCCAATCGACTTGCTCTTTTGTCATCGTAGCCATGAGCGAAAAACGAATGCGAGCCGTTCCTTCTGGGACCGTTGGTGGACGAATGGCAACGGCGACAATGCCACGCTCGCGCAAGCGCGCACTAAATGCAAGCGCCCTCTCGTTCTCACCAACAATGATCGGTACAATGTGCGTCGTGCTTTCCCCTGTGTGAAATCCCGCTTGTTGAAGACGCGTGCGAAAATGGGCGCTTAACGCCTGTAAATGGCAACGGCGTGTCGACTCTTTTTGTACAACGTCAATCGCGGCATAAATGGCGCCGAGTACGCTTGGAGGTAGCGCTGTTGTAAAAATAAACGGCCTCATCGTGTTAATCAAATAATCGATGAACACTCGCTTTCCAGCTACATACGCCCCATATGCACCGAGCGCTTTGCTGAATGTTCCCATATGCACGTCTACATGTTGTGCCACTTGACATTCATGAGCCATTCCTTCCCCGTTTTTCCCATATACACCGCTTGCGTGTGCTTCATCGACGACGAGTATCGCTCCGTATGTTTCTTTTAACGAAACGAGTTCGCGCAATGGGGCGACGTCACCGTCCATGCTGAAAATCGTGTCGGTAACGATCAGTTTTCGTTTATGTTTGTCTGTCTTTTTTAATAGCATCTCTAAATGATCGAGATCGGCATGACGATATCGTTTTACTTCTGCTCGGCTTAATATCGCTCCATCCACAATGCTTGCGTGATTCCATTTGTCGCTAAAAATGACCGCGTCCCGTCCTGCTAGGGAAGAAAGGATGCCGACGTTTGCTGTGTATCCGCTATTTACGATGAGCGCAGCTTCATAGCCTTTCCAATGAATGAGCGCAGCTTCTGCTTGTTCGTATAGCGGATGGTTGCCGACAACAAGGCGTGACGCTGTTGCCCCAACGCCGTATTTCCTCGTTGCTTCCATGCTCGCTTGAATTAATCGTTCGTCATGCGCTAATCCTAAATAGTTGTTTGATGAAAAATTAAATAAATGTTGTCCGTCTATACGTATAAAGCATCCGTCGCTTTCTACGTTGACTAACGTTCGTTTTTGCGCTTTTTTCTCAAGTTGTCCAATATGTGCTTGCAACTCCTCCCACAATGCACCTCCCCCCTTTTTGTAAACCTTATAAATAAAAAAGTTTACACTTATCGTATCATACGTTTATTTCTTTTTCCATAATAAATAAACGAAATAAGGCGCACCGATAAGCGATACGAGCACACCCGCGGGGAGACCGTCTGGCTCGATTAAGTTCCGTCCAACTGTATCAGCAACCAGCAACAACACCCCTCCCATGAGCATCGCAACGGGTAAACTTAATTCGTTGCGCGGCCCAACAAGCGCACGAGCAATGTGTGGAGCCATTAAACCGACAAACGCAATGCCCCCTGTCACAGAAACGGCTGATGCTGCAAGTGCCACTGCGGTAAGCAATAAAACAAGCCGTTCACGATCGAGCGACACACCGATGCCGATCGCTACCGAATCGCTTAACTGCAATGCATTGAGGCGATGAGCTTTATATAAAACGAACGGAACGAGAATGATAAGCCACGGCAACAATGCGAGAACAAACGCCCAATCGAGCCCCCAAATGCCGCCAGCTAACCATTTTGCAATAAAATCAACCTTCGTCCGATCAGCTCCTGAAATGAGGACGATCATCAAACCTGAAAACGCAGTGGCAAAACCGATTCCAATTAACACGAGGCGAATCGGTTGAAGCCCTGTTTGCTTATTGTATGACAACATATAAATGAGGACGGCTGTGAGTAGCGCACTGAAAAAAGCGACGAGCGGAATAATGTAGGCAAATGATTCCGCTTGAATCGGAATAAATAAAAAGAACAAGGCGACTCCCACACCTGCTCCGGCGTTTATGCCGATGACGCCTGGATCGGCTAAGTCGTTGCGCATCACAACTTGTAAAATGGCACCAGACAACGCTAAAGCCATTCCCGCCAGCAACGTCATTACGATGCGCGGCAAACGGATCGAGAAAAGGACGAATTGTTCTTTAAACGTCCCTTCACCTAAAAACACGGGGATCAATCGGTTAAAAGATAAAGAAGAATGGCCTGTCCCCATGCTAATGATGGCTGTGATGCAAATAAGCATAAATAACACGAACAAAATGATGCGCTGTTTTTTTCGTAGAGGTGCGATCACAACATTTTCCCTCCCTTACGAACGATGAAAAGAAAAAATGGAAGCCCCATGACCGCCACAATTGCTACAACAGGCGTTTCATACGGTGCGTGAATCGTTCGTGCAATCGTATCGGCAAACAACAAAAATGTCGCCCCACCGATTGCGCTCATCGGTAAAATGAAACGATAATCCGTTCCGACGAATAAACGAACAAAGTGTGGAATCATTAAACCGACAAACGCTAAATTTCCGACAAGAGCTACAGATGCACCTGCTAAAATGATGACGATGAAAAAAAGAATCGTTTTTACGCGCATCAGTTGTTGACCGAGCCCGACCGCTACTTCTTCACTCATACTTAAAATCGTTAATTGGCGGCTTTGCCAAAAAGCAATAACCATTGCCAAACAAATAAATGGTGTAACGATTTTTAACTCATTCCACGTTGTACCCATCATACCGCCAGCCGTCCACATCGATACATCTTTTGATACTTTATATATAAGTCCAATTCCTTCTGCGACAGCGTATAAAAAAGTAGAAATGGCCGCACCCGCTAAGACGATGCGAAACGGTGAAAATTGTTTAGCGCCAATGCGAAAAACAAGCAAACCTCCGAACGCTGCCCCACCAAAACAAGCGAATACGGTTTGTATATAGTTTGCGGAAGGGAAAAAGGCAAACATCATCGCTAAAGCAGCGTTCGCCCCTGCCGTTAGCCCAATGAGCCCAGGGTCAGCGAGAGGGTTTCGGGTCATCCCTTGCATCACAGCTCCAGCTACGGCTAGAGCGGCACCAACAACGGCGGCGGCCGTTTCACGCGGAAGGCGAACTTCGTAAATCATGGTTGCTATTTTGTTTGTCTCAGGCGCTGTCATCGCTAGCCAGACGTCTTTGACTGTAGTATCCGCCGCTCCGATAACAATGGAGCAAACGAATGTCACAACCAATACAACACATGCGAACAAAAATTTTTTCAGCATACGCATCCTCTCTTTTCTATTCACATAATTAAAGAGGAATTCGCGACGAACTCCTCTTTAATTACATTACTCACCTAAAAAATGTTTTTTGAAAAACTCAAGCTGATATTCTAATGTAATTGGATCGTTAAAGTAAAATTCTTTTGCATTCGCTTCAAAAACGCGGTTGTTTTTCACTGCTGGAATGTTTTTGTACGTTTCTGTTTCTGTAAATGAAAGATCGCCGTCTGCGTTTTTGCTGAAAATGACATAGTCTCCAGCAAATTGTGGAAGCACTTCAAGTGAAATGGCGTAATATCCGTCTTTCAACGCATGTTCTTCCACTGCTTTTGGCATGTTTAATTTCATTTCTTGATATAAAATTTCTGTGCCACGGCCCCAGTTGTTTCCGAATACGTACAATTGCTTATCAAAGTTTTCAATGACAGAAACGGTTGCATGTTCACCGATTTTTGCGCGAATCTCTTCACCAGCTTGTTGTGCACGTTTTTTAAAGTCTTCGATCCATTTTTTCGCTTCTTCTTCTTTATTTAACAATTTACCAATTTCTAAATGTTGCGTTAAGTAATCTACTTTTCCATACGTGTACGTCACTGTTGGCGCAATTTCTTTTAGCTTATCTAAGTTTTTATTTGTTGATGCGGCAATAATTAAATCTGGTTCGAGCTCAATAATTTGTTCTAAGCTTTCATCTGTCACTTCTTTTGCATCCTTTAAATATGGTTCATAACGCGGATTCATTTTCGCCCAAGAATCTACCCCAACAATCGGTACATCGAGTGCCATCACGCTGCCAGCTAAAAACGAAGATAAAACAACAACGCGCTTCGGATTCGTAGGCACTTCAATTGGTCCCGTTTCAGATTGATACGTCATCGTTTTTGGTTCGTTCGTTTCTTTTGTTGCTTCCTCTTGTTCTTTTTCTGCTGCTTGATTACCGCACGCACTCAAGATGAGCACGAACAAAAGTAGAATGGACATCATTCGCTTTTTCAACATGTTCTGCATCTCCTTTAACTAAATGATATGTGATACACATCGGCTTGTTCGTTCGAGGGTCGCGGCCGATTTCCGCGTCAATATGAAACACTTGTCTTAACACGTCTGCCGTCATGACTTCCTCGCACGTTCCCGCTTGAACAATTTTGCCGTCCTTCATCGCAATCATATAATCGGCAAAACGCGCTGCTTGATTTAAATCATGCAGCACCATGACAATCGTGCGCTGCTGTTCGCGGTTTAAACGTTGTAACAGTTCGAGCACTTCTAATTGGTGCGCCATATCTAAATATGTTGTCGGTTCGTCTAAAAAAATAATGTCAGTTTCTTGTGCAAGTGCCATGGCAATCCATACCCGCTGTCTTTGACCACCTGATAACGAATCAACAGGACGATGTTTAAATTTTATTGTTCCGGTCATTTCAAGCGCCCAATCAATAACTTCAACATCTCGTTTCGTTAGCCGGCCAAATCCTCTTTGATATGGAAATCTTCCGTAAGAAACAAGCTCTCCAACCGTTAAACCACCCGGACTTTCTGGCGTCTGCGGTAAAATGGCCATCTTTTGCGCTAACCTTTTCGTATGCTCTTGCGAAATTTGTTTTCCGTCTAAAATGACCGCTCCCCCTTGATGACGAATAATGCGTGTCATCGCTTTTAACAATGTCGATTTTCCGCATCCGTTTGGTCCAATAATCGTCGTAATTTTTTCATCTGGAATATGTACAGTTAACCGATCGACAATCGTGCGCTCCCCATATCCGACAGAAAGATGCTCTGTATACAACCGCGCCATATATGTTTTCCCCCTCGAACACCAAGTTAAATAATTGATATTGATAATTAATATCAATACATATTGTAGTTTACATGAATTGATTATCATTGTCAATCACTTTTTTTAAAAAGCCAACTTCATTCGTTTTGAAGTCGGCTTGTGATGTATGTTTTTTCAAATACGTCTGCTGGAAGTGGTTTCCCGAGTACATATCCTTGAATTTCATCGCATTGGAGAAGCCGAAGAATATCTAGTTGTTGCAACGTTTCTACCCCTTCAGCAATAACACGCAATTTTAAGTTTTTCGCCAGCACAATAATTGCTTTAACGACGGCAACATCCTCTTTTTCCTCTGTAATGCCGTCAATAAACGGTTTTGCGATTTTTAATCGGTCGATCGGAAATTTGCGCAAATAACTGAGCGATGAGTAGCCAGTTCCAAAATCGTCAATCGAGATGTGAACACCGAGTTTTTTCAGTTGTTGTAGCTTCCGAATCGTATATTGTTCGTTAAATACAGCGACGCCTTCTGTAATTTCTAAATCGAGTTGATGAGGTGACAATTGCTTCTTTTTTAAAACAGAATGAATATGGTCGACAAAGCTTTCTTTCAAAAATTGTTTTGGGGAAATGTTGACACTTATACGAATCGGTCGTCCGATTCGTTCATTCCATCTTTTCATTTGTTGGCATGCTTCTTCAATGACCCATTCACCAATCGGAATAATTTGCCCCGTTTCTTCTGCAATGGGAATGAAAACGGCTGGTGAAATTGTACCGAGCTTTGGATGAATCCAGCGAATGAGAGCCTCCATTCCAATTAATTCTCCCGTTTGCACATCAAATTGCGGCTGATAAAATAATACGAATTGTTTTTGCTCAATGGCTTCGTGAAGCGCCGTTTCGATGATCGTTTTTTGTAAAACGATACGATCCATTTCGCCATTGAAAAATTGATATTGATTTTTTCCTTGTTCTTTGGCGCGATACATTGCGATATCTGCATGCTTCATTAACGTGTCGCCTGTTTCTCCATCAAATGGATAAACAGCAATCCCCATGCTTAGCGTAATACGTACATCTAAATGTTTTACTGTCATCGGTTGCTCGGTAATGGTCATGATTTTTTCAACAATTGTTTGTAGTTCATGTAAGTGGTGAATCGGGGTAACGATGATCGTAAATTCATCTCCTCCTTGTCGTGCGACGATATCAGTTGGACGAACCTGTTCTTTTAACCATTGTCCGATTTGTACAATGAGCGCATCACCCATTTCATGTCCAAAATAGTCGTTTATTTGTTTAAAACGGTCGACATCAATAAAAACAACAGCTACACTATATTTTTCCTTATTCGCTTGCATGATCGTCTGTTCAAGCGCTGTTACAAATGCTCTGCGATTAAAAAGCCCAGTTAAAAAATCATGATTGGCAGCATAGGTTAATTGTTCGTTCATACGCGCCAACTCTTGCGTACGCTTCATTACTTTTTGTTCTAAGTCGCTGTTTAATGTTTGTAATTGTTGAACGAGCTGACGGTTTTCTTTTAACGTCATGAATTGACGAATGAGAATACATGCGACAGTAAAAGCAAAACATGACATCACCATTCGGTCACCGAGGTAAATAAAAGGCATCCAAAGTAAAGGAAGAAAACTGATATACGGAAAGAGAACTTTTATATTGTACGGCTGTTCTTCTTTTTGAAACGATAAATCCCCATCTTTTGCATGATAACTCGAAAGGCTAATAGTTAGTAAACTGATCACCCATAGCGGGTCTAACCATAAGCTGTATACATCATTCCATTGCATCATTTGAATGAAATATATCGTATCTGTAAACACAAATAATCCGACCCCTGCGATGTTCCATAACCAAATCCGACGAACATTTGTTGCAAAAAAGAGAAACAAAAGTAAAAATAGCATAACGAGATCAAGGAGCGGATAAGCAACTAAAACAGCGACATATAGGACATTTTCTTCTAACTCAATAATCGGTTGAACGATATATATCCAGCTATATGCCATCGTCACACATGTCACGATGAGCGCATCGAATAACACTTGCCACATCGCAATTTGTTTTCGTTGTTGCATGATGATATATAGTAATGCAGCAATACACATGAATGAATGAGCAATATAAAATACGTCTGACCAATTCGGAAACGGGAGCTCGGTTTGAAACGACCACTCGTATATGCTATACACCGTTTCAGCGATCAAGTAACAAATTGCACCAATGGTCATCCATTTCCAAAATATTCGCTCATTCGTTTTTATACGAATAGACGTCCGCCATAACAAAATAACTGAAAGAAATATGCCACCTAATGAAAAGGACGAACTAACAATCGCTTTTGTTTGTCCAAACGTACTAAACAATGCCATGTAATAAACGATAGCATACATAAAAACAATGGCTCGCACCCGCACCCCTCCTTTTTTCACATCATATGCACAAGAAAAAGAAACGAATAGGACAACAAACTGTGTAGTTAAAAATTATGTTGTTTTTATTGTTTATTTAGAACAATGTTTAATAAATTAAAAAGCATTATTGTTCGTCAGTTTATAATGAAAAGAATTATAATTGGATTATAGAAATAACAAGGAGTGATTGCCTCATGCTTTTTGGTAAATATAAAAAACAGCTTCCACCATTTCACTTAGACAATAAAGAGCCCATTGTACATACAACAAATGAAGTGAAAGCGCGATTATCTTACATGGGAGTGACGGAAGGACACTTACAACTATTGCGCGAAATGAAACCGCTCGTTATGGAACATGTTAATGAAGCAATTGAAGACGTTCTCGATCATTTATATTCGTTTTCATTACTGCAATCAGTCGCACAGGCAAAAACGACGCGCGAACGTCTAAAACAAGTATTTATTCAATATGTTGACTCACTTTTTTCAGCAACAATTAATGAAGATTACATCTCTTTTCGCAAGCAACTCGGTAGCAACCACAATAAACGTGGCTTACCGATCGAATGGATGATTGCAACATATGAAGCAATTGTAACGGCACTCCTCCCGCGTCTATTGCCATATGCGCAACAAGAAGGACGAATCGATAAATGGACTCATGCAGTTGCTGCTCTCTTTCATCTTATTAACTTTGACTCACAACTCATTATGAGCGCCTATATGGACGATCGAATGAAAGAGTTAGAGCAGCTGAATAACAAACAAAGCTCTATTCAGTTACAACTACGTGATATGGGACAACAAATTGCCGCTTCCATTGAACAAACAGAGGCCGCGCTAAGCGAAACAGAAGAAAAGGCGAAAAATGTCCGCACACAAACAGAGATGACGGAAAGAAGCAGTAAAAATTTGTTTGGTCTCATGAACACAACAGAAAAACAAGTAGAGCAAACACGAGTAACATTCGGTGTAGTTGTGGAAAAAGTTAGTGATGTGCTTCATATTTTACAAAGGCTATTCGACTCGTCTGATGTCATCCGCAACACTTCTTCCCAAATCCAGACAATTTCCGATCAAACGAACTTGCTTGCGCTAAATGCTGCTATTGAGGCTGCGCGGGCAGGTGAAGCGGGAAAAGGATTCGCAGTCGTGGCGGATGAAGTACGTAAACTTGCTGAGTATACAAAACAAATGAGCACACACATTATTGAAGGAGTCGAGACGAACTACCGCCAAGTTGAAATACTCGTACAAAAAATGAATGATATGAGCATGATTGCAACAGAAGCAGCCAAACAAATGGAGGAAACAAAAGGGACAATGGTTGCATCAAAAATGGAACTTGATCATCATATTCATTTATTCCATGAGAGCCAACAACAAATTGACTATATTTTACGATCCATTGAAGAAATTCATCGGGTGATGAAACACTTATCTTCCTTATCCACTGAATTAGTAGAACAGACAGAATAAAAGGAAGAGGGGGATGTGCTGTTTATTCAGAACAATGTTTAGTTAAAAAAGTTTAGACAAAACTCAAGCGGTTTTCGGCTAAGAAAACCGCTTGAGCGTTCGTGCAAGATTGCGTGCTTTCGTATATAAAAGTGTAGCCGCTGATTGCACACTTTGTTCTACCGTCATCGGTTTTGTCGCAATCCCATCACAGCTAACAAAATATTCATACAGTTTTTCAAATCCGTCTCCAAGGCTACCGGACAATAAAAACGCAGGAACATCATATTGTTTTGCTAATTGACCAACATAAAACGGCACTTTTCCATATAACGTTTGTTCGTCGCTTTGTCCTTCGCCAGTAATGACGACGTGGGCATGTTTCACTTTTTGCGGCAGCTGGACCGTTTCACCGACAAGTTTTGCTCCAGAAACCAACGTTCCACCGAGCAATAAACATGCAAACCCTAGACCGCCTGCCGCTCCTGCTCCGCGTTCAAGAGCATATGAGCGCCCGATTTGCTGCTCAATTTTTTGCGCATACGTATATAGCCATTTATCTAATGTGCGGACCGTTTCGCGATCCGCCCCCTTCTGTGGTCCGAATACGTACGATGCTCCTTGCTCTCCATAAAGTGGATTATCGACATCGCAAGCGATAAGAAATTCGCTTTCATATATGCGTCGATCAAGCGATGCCATGTCAACATAGGAAATATGCGGCAAAGAAGAAGGCATGGGAGGCAAAGGCTCCCCTTTTTCATTTGTAAACGTCGCTCCAAGCGCACATAACATACCGAAACCACCATCGTTTGTGCTACTTCCGCCAAGTCCGATCACAAACCGACGATACCCCGCATGAAGCGCTGCCACAATCACTTCACCTACACCATATGTTGTCGTATAAAGCGGATGACGCTTTTCATTCGGAACGAGCGGCAAGCCGATCACTTGCGCGACTTCAATAATCACCGTATCTCCAACGACACCGTATGCCGCTTGGCGCGTTTCAAACAGCGGACCACGAGCCGTTACATATCGAACGGAGCCGTTCATTGCCGAAACGATCGCTTCCATCGTTCCTTCTCCTCCGTCTGCCATCGGAACAGTAATAACGGTCGCTTCTGGATATTCATATTGAAACGCTTCTTTCATAATCGAGCATACGTTTTTTGCTGATAAGCTTCCTTTAAATGAATCTGGTGCAATGACGACACGCATTATCCAACAACCTTTTTCAATATATTTTTTCCATTTTCACGAACGAAAACAACCGTCATGATCGTTTCGCGTTCACATGAAAACGGCTCGTTCGTGACCATTTGTTCGTAATCGCGATAAGGTGAACGATATAAATCAAATAAAAACGTTGTCGCATCGATCGATTCGACAAATATAATTTCAGCAAACCATTCCCCATTTACAAATGAAAGTGGTGAGCCGTCTTGTCGTTCAATAGAAATAAGTTTTTTCTCCTCACCGATTTCACAAAAAGCGACGCCGACATCGTCCCCTGCACAAAAGCCGATGATCGGCTCGTTCGTCGTAAACGTAAGCGTCTCCCCTTTCACTTGCACATCAACTGTTCGCTCATGAGCACGAATAAATATGCCTTCAATATAAAATAATTGTTGGTCACCACATTCCATAAGTCATTCCCTTTCTCGTTATATTCCTTTCTTAATCATAATACAGGCGAAAAAGTTTTCACAACATCATTCTTTTTGTTAAAATGATAGTATGTTTTACAACAAGGAGGCTTTGCTATGTTACAAAAATATGCAGAATTAGCTGTGCGCGTTGGTGTCAACATTCAACCGGGACAAACGTTGTTTATTAATGCTCCGCTTCCGTCCGCCCCACTTGTACGTGAAATTGCTAAACAAGCGTACGAAGTTGGTGCGAAACGTGTGCATGTCGAGTGGAGCGATGAAGAAATCACGTACATAACATTTAAACATGCACCGGAAGAAGCGCTTCATGAATATCCGTCTTGGCTTGCCAAAGGACGTGAAGAAGTGGCTGAAAAAGGTGGGGCGTTTTTAAGTATTTATGCACCAAATCCAGATTTATTAAAAGATATTGATCCTGCTCGGGTCGCTGCGGCAACAAAAGCGGCAAGCCTTGCGCTACAACATTACCGCAGTCGCTTAATGGCCGATCATAACTGTTGGTCATTAATTGCTGTGCCGACACCTGCATGGGCGAAAAAAGTATTTCCTCATATGAGTGAAGAAGAAGGAATTGAAGCATTATGGGAAGTCATTTTCCGCGTCACACGCGTTGATCAAGAAGATCCGATTGCGGCATGGAAAGCCCATAATGAAAAATTAGCCCGCATCGTTGATTATTTAAACAATAAGCAATATAAACAGCTCATTTATAACGGACCAGGGACAAACCTAACAGTTGAACTGCCAGATGGGCATATTTGGGCTGGAGGAGCAGCAAAAAGTACAGACGGCACCGTATTTAATCCGAATATGCCAACAGAAGAAGTGTTTACAATGCCACATAAAGATGGAACGAACGGGGTCGTTCGAAATACGAAACCGCTGAACTATGGCGGCAATATTATTGACGGCTTTACGCTTACATTTAAAGATGGAAAAGTCGTTGATTTTACTGCAGAAGTTGGCTATGACACGCTCAAACATTTGCTTGATACAGACGAAGGGGCACGCCGATTAGGAGAAATTGCGCTTGTGCCGCATCAATCTCCAATTTCACAATCGAACCTTGTGTTTTATAATACGTTATTTGATGAAAACGCTGCCTCACATTTAGCGCTCGGAAAAGCGTATCCAACAAATATCGAAGGCGGAACGAATATGCGTACAGAAGAACTGCTTGAGCGTGGGGCGAACGATAGCTTAGTGCATGAAGATTTTATGATCGGTTCTCATGAATTAAATGTTGATGGAGTAACAAAAGACGGCGTTCGTGAGCCGATTATGCGAAACGGTGAATGGGCGATTTCTATTTAACAATGTTGCGGCGTTTGTCCGCAACATTTTTTTTCGTCCGCATATATTGTGAAAGAAAGGAGGAACGGACGATGTTTAAGCAATTTATCGCAAATAGCGGCATACTTATCGCCGGATTTTATTTAATTAGTAAATTTTTCCCTTCTAACATTCATCAACAATCCCCTTTTCATATGCGCCTACTCGCTGGGGCTTTTTGCGGCTTATTAAGCATTGTGCTTATGTTTTTTTCCATTCCGCTTGGACATGGAATCATCGCAGATTTGCGCCACGTGCCACTCGTTGTTGTAAGCTATTACGGTGGTATGCCGAGCGCACTGGCGGCAGGCATCATCATGGGGACAGGACGTTTTTTGTTCGGCAATACGTTTGCATCGGTCGTTTCTTTTTTTATTTCTCTTGCGATTGCGATCGGTTGCGGATGGATCAGTCAGCGGATGAAACGACATATAACGATCACAACGTTTGGGATGAACGTCTACAGCATGTGCCTCATTTCACTTGCTTTGTTTATTAACATCCCAGATAAACACATATATACGCAAACACTCGCTATTTTTTGGCCTATTTCGATTGTTGCTACATATGTTGCTGCGAATATTTGCAAAGATATTCGCCAATCAAAAGACATGTTGCAACATTATAAACAATGGGCAACGACTGATTTTTTGACCGGGCTTTATAATGTTCGTCAGTTTCATACGTTATTCAGTCAACATTTCGAGAAAGCGAAACAGCAAAACGGCTGTTTATCGCTTATTTTATTTGATATTGATCGTTTTAAATTGATTAACGACACATATGGTCATGATGGCGGTGATGTTATTTTACGTGAGCTTGGAGAACTCATCCGCTCACTCGTTTCGAAAAACGGTACTGCTTTTCGCAATGGCGGTGAAGAATTTTCGATACTGCTTTCAAGCTGTGAACATGAAGCTGTGACATTTGCGGAACATATTCGTACAACGATTGAACGTCATCCGTTTTTCGTACAACAACAGACGGTGCATATTACGATTTCCATCGGCATTTCTGTTTTCCCGACGCTTGCAACAAATGGGGGAGAACTATTTAAGCAAGCCGACAGCGCTTTATATGAAGCGAAGCGACAAGGACGAAATCGCACCGTTGTATATAGAAAGTGTGAGTAAAATATTTGTGGGTGACATTCAGGAATGATTCCCCGACGAGGGTTGCGAACTTTTGTTCGCGACGCTCGTCGGGGCCACCAAGCGAAGCGCGGTAGAAAAAAGCAAATGTCATGCAAAAAGGACTCTCTCCCTGCTATGATGGTGATGACCAACATCAATAAAACAGGAGGGAGAGAGTCCATGAAACATTTTACCACAGAATGGCCTTTATTAAAAGAGCTGGAGGAACAATGAGTCAGTCAAGACTTTGTGGAGAACATTTTTTCGGTTCACTACGGGTGTTGTCAAT
>NZ_JXTH01000044.1 GCF_000836725.1 Anoxybacillus thermarum
AGTCCAAGCGGGTTGAACAGGCCAAACGGAAGGCAGGACGGTTGTGGGCAGATGTGGTGCGTCAGAATCTACCGTGTCTGCAGCGGTCATCCGGGACGCCGATCCATCAAGCGTTGTCGGCGCTTCGGGATTTTGGTTGGGTGTAAAAAAATGGAATACAATATCATCACTTCAAGATGAGGGATGAGAGTCCAAAAGCGCTTACGATATCAATTCCTGAAAATGGTTCGCTAACTAGTGATTGACAACACCCGTAGTGAACCGAAAAAATGTTCTCCACAAAGTCTTGACTGACTCAGGAAATAGATGCAGCTTGCATTGTTCGTGTATACGCGTTAGAATACTCGTTAGCGAAAAGGAGTGAGGACGGTATGCAAAATGAATTTCGCGTCTGTGACGACTGTCAAGCAACGAATTTAAAAACGTTGTTGCCAAGGTTAAAAAAATTAGATCCGAACGCAACAATCGAAATTGGCTGCCAATCGTATTGCGGTCCAGGTCGAAAAAAAGTGTTTGCGTTCGTCAACAATCGACCTGTATCAGCGATGACGGAAGACGAGTTAATCGAAAAAATTGCTGCGAAGTTGAAAAGATAAGGTGGCTGTCACCGATCAAGGGGCATTCTATGCGAAAGGAATGCCTTTTTTGTTTGATTTTGGTTCATATCATTGAAGGAAGTCTTTGTTTTTTTAAAAGAACGCTCTATAATAAAGCTATGTTATGAACGGAAGAGAGGGAGAACGATTGTATCCCAACGAAAAATTGAGCGAAGAGAAAGTGTTCAAGGATCCGGTGCACCGGTATGTGCATGTGCGTGATAAAGTCATTTGGGATTTAATTGGTACAAAAGAATTTCAACGGTTGCGCCGCATTAAACAGCTCGGTACGACGTATTTGACGTTTCACGGTGCAGAACATAGTCGTTTTAACCATTCGCTTGGTGTATATGAGATCGTGCGCCGCATCGTTGACGATGTGTTCGCTGGTCGTGCGGATTGGGATGAGAACGAGCGGCTGCTTTGTTTATGCGCCGCGCTTTTGCACGATTTAGGACATGGACCTTTTTCGCATTCTTTCGAAAAAGTGTTTCATCTTGATCATGAACAATTTACACGCGCGATTATTTTAGGCGATACGGAAGTAAACGCGGTGCTTCGTCGTGTATCGTCAGACTTTCCGAAAAAGGTTGCAGAAGTCATTGCGAAGACGTATGAAAATAAGCTCGTCGTTAGTCTTATTTCAAGCCAAATTGACGCGGATCGCATGGACTATTTATTGCGCGATGCATATTATACAGGCGTCAGCTATGGGCATTTTGATATGGAACGCATTTTGCGTGTGATGCGTCCACGTGAGGAGCAAGTCGTCATTAAACGGAGCGGCATGCACGCAGTAGAAGACTACATTATGAGCCGATACCAAATGTATTGGCAAGTGTATTTCCATCCCGTGACGCGCAGCGCAGAAGTCATTTTGACGAAAATTTTGCATCGTGCGAAACATTTGTATTTGACAGGCTATACATTTCAAACACCTCCTGTTCACTTCCAATCTCTTTTTCATGGACACGCGCAACTAGAAGACTACTTAAAGTTAGATGAGGCGGTGACATTATTTTATTTTCAACAATGGCAAGAGGAACGAGATGCGATTTTAAGCGATTTATGCCGCCGTTTTATGAATCGCAATTTATTTAAATACGTCGAATTTCAACCGACGAATGAAGAAATGAAAAAGTTGATGGAACTGACGACGTTGTTTAAAAAAGCGGGCATTGATCCGGACTATTATTTAGTCGTTGACTCCTCATCGGATCTTCCGTACGACTTTTATCGTCCGGGGGAAGAAGAGGAAAGGCTTCCGATTTATTTGTTAATGCCGAGCGGGGAGTTGCGCGAATTGTCGCGGGAATCGACGATCGTTGATGCGATTTCAGGCAAACGTCGCACCGATCATAAGTTATATTTTCCAAAAGATTTTCTTGATGACTTATCGACAAAACGAAACGTGAAGAAAAAAATAAAACAACTTTTATATGAATAGGAGATGGGGACGTTGCTTTTCGAGCATGCGAAAATGTTGAAGGCGCTGGCAGCAGTAGGGGAAATTGTTGGACGAAAAAAGCTACAAAAAATGATTTACATTGCGAAAAAAATGAATTTTCCTTTCTATGAAAAATTTGATTTTCATTTTTATGGTCCGTATTCGGAAGAGTTGACTTTGCGCATGGAAGAGCTATGCAACGTCGGCTTTGTGCAAGAAATGAGAGAGAAAAAAGGTGGGTATTATCAATATCGTTATGCGTTGACGGAAGCAGGCGAGCAATTTTTAACGCATTACAATTTGGACATGCCTGATTTAGATGTTTGTTTGCGCAGTTTAAATGAACAAAGCGCGAGATTTTTAGAGCTCGTTTCTACGATTCTATACTTTGAAGATTTAAGTAAAGATGAAGTGAAAGAAAAAGTATTTACATTAAAAAGCAAACAACGATATACGGAAGAAGAAATAGAAGAAGCGTATCTTTATATCGAGCAGTTACGCGAACAAGCGTATGTAAAAAGCTGACAGTCCCCTGTCAGCTTTCGTCGCTTAATCGCTTTCCGCCAATGGCGTAATGATTTTTAGACATTTCTTCAATAAAAACGACGATTTTTTCTTTTGGTGCACCTGTTGTTTCCGCAACAGCTTCTGTTACTTTTTCCACGAGCGCTCGTTTTTGTTCTTCTGTGCGACCTTCAAGCATTTTTACTGTTACATATGGCATCGCGATCGCCCCTTTCTCCTTTATTCGACAACTGTTATTATATCACGCATCGACCGTTGTCAGTAGTGCTTCCGCCTGTTTTTCGTGTATAATAATCAAAAAATGAAAAAAGTTTGAAAAGGAGAAGGAACGTGGACCAATTTTTAGCATATCCAATTCGAGAAATACCGTATGTCATGTTGGCGCTTGCGATTGCGTTTTCTGTCCATGAGTTTGCGCATGCATACGTAGCGTATAAATTTGGTGACCCGACAGCGAAACAACAAGGGAGACTGACATTGTCGCCGCTCGCCCATTTAGATATTCTTGGAACGTTGCTTATTTTTATTGCTGGATTTGGTTGGGCGCGGCCGGTGCCAGTAAATCGCGGTTATTTTCGTCACCCGCGTTTAGCTGGCATTCTCGTTTCTGTCGCAGGTCCGCTCAGCAATTTGTTGCTTGCGGCTATCGGCTTCGCTTTATGGTATGCGATGATTCGCATCGGTATATTTGATTTTATTCCGATATGGTTTCGTGATGGATTGTATCAGTTTTTTGAAATTTATATCGGACTGAATATTTTATTGTTCGTTTTTAACTTGTTGCCGTTTCCACCGCTTGATGGATATCGCATCGTTGAAGACTTGGCGCCGATGCATGTGCGCGCGAAAATGACGCAATTTGAAAATTACGGGGCGCTCATCTTTTTAATTCTTATTTTTACGCCGTTAGATCGATATACAATTCAGCCGATTTTTCAAATCGCCATTCCATCCGTTGCCCAATGGCTACAAAGTATATTTTCAACGCTTATTTTATAATGAAAGGATGAACGATCGTGGAAGAGAAAAAAAAGCCGATGTTTAATATTATTAAAAAAGAGCCGAAAGTGCATGGAACGTTCGGTACAGGAGTACTCAGTCTCGCGAACGTTTCGCCGGTCATTATCGATGTTGAAGCTGGCGAGGCGTTTATTGATATGGGGGCGATGCATGCGCGCAGCTCCGTTGAAAAAGGAATTAAATTTACGCCAAATCGTGAGGAAGTACCAAACGGCAAGCCGTATTGGCTCGTATGGGTGACGGTCGATCAGGCGGAAGAAGGGGCGTATTATGCGGGGGTGACAGCGTGCGAAATGACGGTTGATCGTGAAGCGCGCCGCGGGTATAAATCGCTTCCTGAGCACGTCAACCGCATGGACAAATCGTTAAAGCGCCATATTATTGTTGACCATATGGATGAACGTTCAAAAAAAGTATTAGCTTCATTTTTACAGCAGCATAACTGCGACATGTGGGATCGTTCGAGCGAGGAGTTAAAACGACAACTTCAAAATCATGGATAAAATGTGACGGTTTTGTGAACGAAAACAGGTCTATACTTGTCGTTGAGTGGGAAAAGGAGTAAACTAAAGGTACAAATGTAACACATGATAAAACTAGGACACATAAACGCCCAAGCATATGAGCTTGGGCGTTTATGTTTAAAACCAATCGAATAGCCGTTTAAACCACGAATCTTTTTCTTTTTGTTTTTTCTTCTTTTTCTTTTCAGCTGGGTGGTCTTTGCAGTAGTCGGTCGGTTCGGTGCCGACGACGTAATATGTTAATCGCTTTGTCGGACAAGCGGTTGTCGCAAGCTTCCCGCTATGAGGATCGACATATACGCCAATGACTCCTTCTGGCGGTTCGAATGTTGCGACCTTTCTTGCGCGTAAACTATCTTCCATAAAATTGACCCAAATATGCTTCGCGTATTGTTTTTCATCTGTGCGATCAATCGTTTTATCGCGGTCGTATCCTGTCCAAACGGCTGTGACGAGCTGCGGCGTATAACCGATCATCCAACTATCTGTTTTCGTTGTCCCTGATTTTCCAGCATACGGGCGAGTCATGCGGGAAATGATCGATTGTCCTGTCACAGAAGCATAGTCGTTTAACGTTGGATCAAACATGCCCGTCATTAAGTGCGTCGTCACAAAAGCAAGTGCTGGGTCGAGTATTTGTTCATCGCTTCGCCGTTGTTCGTATAGCACTTTTCCTTCATAGTTTGTCACTTTTTTTATAAATATCGGCTCGACTTTTTTTCCTCCGTTGGCGATCGTGCTGTAGGCGCGCACCATATCAATGACTTTAACGGGCGATGTGCCGAGGGCAAGCGACGGCACTTGCTTTAGTTTGCTTGTAATGCCGAGTTGTTTTGCGATGGAAACGAGTTTTTCTTGTCCGAGTAACAAATGCGTTTTTACGGCGTATACGTTATCTGAAAGAGCAATGGCTTGGGCAAGCGTAATCGTATCGTTCGCGTAGTAGTTGTTAAAGTTGCGCGGTGTATACGTCGAGCCGTCTTCTAGCGTAAACGTGGTGACCTCGCTGCGCAATAGCGTCGATGGTGTAAATCCGTGTTGGAGGGCGACATAATATAAAAACGGCTTAAACGTTGAGCCGGGTTGACGTTCTGCCTGTGTCGCGCGATTAAATGGACTTTTTTCATAGTCGCGCCCTCCGACGAGCGCCTTTACTTCGCCCGTTTTTGGCTCCATCGCCACAAGGGCTACTTGAATGTTTGATTGCGAGTGAATCGTCTCTTTTATTTTTTCCTCTGCGATTGCCTGCATGTTGACATCGAGCGTTGTATATACGCGCAATCCGCCCATTTCAATCGTTTCTTCATCGAGTCCAAGCACCGTTTTTAACATATGTTTAACCGCATCTTGAAAATATGGGGCAATCGTTTTTGTTTTCATTCGCTCGCCGTTTGAGAAATGAAGCGGCTCGTTCGCAGCTTGTTTTGCTTCTTCTTTTGACAAAATATTCGTCTCAACCATCGCTTGCAAAACGATGCGCTGGCGCTTTTTTGCGAGCTCCATATCGACAAGCGGAGAATAGTAGCTCGGTCCTTTCGGGATACCAGCAAGCATCGCCGCTTCCGCCACTGTCAATTCACGGGCGGATTTTCCGAAATAAAAATTTGCGGCTGCCTCAATTCCGTACACACCATGTCCGTAGTAAATCGTATTTAAATACCCTTCTAAAATGTCATTTTTTTCGTAGTTTGCTTCTAGTCGAATCGTATATAGCGCTTCTTGTATTTTGCGCCACCACGTTTTTTCGTAGCTTAAAAATAAATTGCGTGCATATTGTTGCGTAATTGTGCTTGCCCCTTGCACTTTCGCCATTGCTTTAATATCTGCGATGATCGCCCCGGCAATTCGTTTCAAATCGAACCCGTAATGGTCAAAAAATTTTCGGTCTTCTATCGCAATTGTTGCATCAATGGCATGTTGCGACATGTCGGATAGTTTCACCCAATATCTTTTTCCGCCGTAATGGTTTTCGCCAATTTTTGTGCCATCTTCTGCATAAAAAATCGTTGATTGCGGAACAGCTAAAGGGGGAGGTCCTTTCCATTTTGCAAATATAATGAGCCCTGCGATTGTAAGCGTGCATAATAAGCTGCCAATAAAAGCGAGCAAAAGAAATAGCCGCATATATTTAAACGTTCGTTTCCATCGTTCGATGGCAATCATCTCCATAGCCATCACCTCATTTTTTACGTTTAAAATTAGTATGAAAACATTTTTATTTTTTTAAACGTTTTCTAGCAATTTTTACTTGAAATTTTGCTAGATTGCTCTATACTTTTTCATGTTTAGCATTTTATTTTTTGGGCATGATAAGCGGTGCATTATTGACGAAAGGGTGTTCAATATGGAACTTTGGTTTACTGAAAAACAGACGGACAACTTTGGGATTACAGCACGAATTAAACGCACTTTACATACAGAGCAAACGGAATTCCAAAAGCTCGATATGGTCGAAACAGAACAATTCGGGAACATGCTTATTTTAGACGGAATGGTGATGACAACGCAAAAAGATGAGTTCGTCTATCATGAAATGGTTGCGCACGTTCCGCTATTTACGCATCCGAATCCAGAAAACGTTCTTGTCGTTGGCGGTGGAGACGGCGGCGTCATTCGCGAAGTGTTAAAGCATCCGAGCGTGAAAAAAGCGACGCTTGTTGAAATTGACGGAAAAGTAATCGAGTATTCGAAAAAGTATTTGCCAGAAATCGCCGGTCAATTGGACGATCCACGTGTTGAAGTGAAAGTGGACGACGGCTTTATGCACATTGCGCAAAGCGAAAACGAATACGACGTCATTATGGTTGACTCGACAGAGCCAGTCGGTCCAGCAGTTAATCTATTTACAAAAGGGTTTTATGCAGGTATTGCGAAAGCGTTAAAAGAAGACGGCATTTTTGTTGCGCAAACAGACAATCCGTGGTTTAAAGCGGATTTAATTCGCACTGTTCAACGCGATGTGCGCGAAATTTTCCCGATTACACGTCTATATATCGCAAACATTCCAACGTATCCGAGCGGCATGTGGACGTTTACACTCGGTTCGAAAAAATATGATCCGCTTGAAGTAAGCCAAGAGCGCTTCCACGACATTGAAACGAAATACTATACAAAACAGCTTCATAAAGCGTGCTTCGTATTGCCGAAATTTGTTGAAGACTTAGTGAAGTAAGGGGAGAAAACGATGCGATTTGATGAAGCGTATTCCGGCAACGTATTTATTAAAAGCCATCCAAATTTTGAAGAAAGCGAAGCGGTTATTTATGGGATGCCAATGGACTGGACAGTTAGCTATCGCCCTGGCTCTCGCTTTGGCCCAGCGCGCATTCGCGAAGTGTCGATCGGGCTTGAGGAATACAGCCCGTATTTAGACCGTGAGCTCGATGAAGTGAAATATTTTGATGCGGGTGACATTCCTTTACCGTTCGGTAATGCACAACGCAGTTTAGATATGATTGAACAGTTTGTCGATCGCATATTGGAAGCGGGAAAATTTCCGCTCGGTCTTGGCGGAGAGCATTTAGTGTCTTGGCCGGTGATGAAGGCGGTATATAAAAAGTATCCTGATTTAGCGATTATTCATATGGATGCGCATACGGATTTGCGCGAGCATTATGAAGGCGAGCCGTTGTCGCATTCTACGCCAATTCGTAAAATTGCGGAGCTCATTGGGCCGAAAAACGTATATTCTTTCGGTATTCGTTCAGGAATGAAAGAAGAATTTGAGTGGGCGAAACAAAATGGGATGTATATTGCGAAATTTGACGTGCTTGAACCGTTAAAAGAAGTGCTTCCAACGCTTGCAGGTCGTCCGGTATATGTTACGATCGACATTGACGTATTAGATCCAGCGCATGCGCCGGGAACAGGAACAGTTGATGCTGGCGGCATTACGTCGAAAGAACTATTGGCTGCGATTCACGCAATCGCTCGTTCCGATGTGCGCGTTGTCGGGGCAGATTTAGTCGAAGTTGCGCCGGTATATGACCATTCTGAACAAACAGCCAACACAGCAAGCAAGCTTGTACGCGAAATGCTTCTCGGTTGGGTCAAATAAAGACGAAAATCCCTGTCTGCGCGACAGGGATTTTTTTTCATAAAAGTATTGCCAAAGTCATACATTGAAAGTAACATTTACATAGTGTAAATGATTGAAAGGAGGTGAGAAAAATGGGCATTCGATTAATTAAAATTTCTGCTGTTTATTTCGCAATCGGTGTCTGTTTAGGGCTTTATATGTCAATGACACACGTGTTTACATTTACACCTGTTCACGTTCATATTAATTTGCTCGGTTGGACAGCGTTAACGCTTGCTGGTATTTTATATCATTTATTCCCTCATATTGCGGAAACGAAAACAGCGAAAGCGCACTTTTGGCTTCATAACATCGGCTTACCGGCGATGATGATCGGCTTAGCGTTTGTCGTCTCCGGAAACGAAGCGTTCATTCCGCTTACAGCGCTCGGAGGCACTCTTGTGACGTTGGCAGTGCTAACGTTTGCATGGAATGTAGTAAAAAACTTAAAGCAGGCGTAATATGTTAGGCGGTCTCTAAAAAGAGGCCGCCTATTGCATGTATGCGACTCTTTTTCTATACTTAACTACAGTCACAACAACAGCGAAGGTGTGGGGAAGGTGAACGGAATACCGATACAACTAAAGCAAGTGACAGAAATTCGTGATGGCGCGCGAAAAGAAATTGTTGTCATCGAGGCAAATGGTTTATACTACTTAAAAGGAGATGCGACGTATGTGACGTTTGAAGAGACGCATGAAGGAGAAACGATTAAAAACGTCGTAAAAATCGCCAATGACGAAGTTGTCGTGCTTCGCTCCGGTGCCATTTCGATGCGCCATACGTTCCGTAAACAGTCGGAGACGATCGGGACGTACGAAAGTCCGATGGCACGCTGGGAAATGAAAACGAAAACGGAACAAGTATTGTATCAATACAACGAGAAAACGAAAAAAGGGCAGTTGTTTTTTTCTTACATACTTCACTTGTCAGGGAAACATGTTGGTCGTCATGCGGTGACGATTTCGTTTAAGGAGGCAAAGAGATGAATATTGTTGAACAAATGAAACAAAAGTTGAAAGAAGAAATAAAAGAAGCGGTCATTCGTTCAGGAGTCGCGACAGAAGCAGATGTTCCAAGCGTCATTTTAGAAACGCCGAAAGATAAAGCGCACGGCGATTATTCAACAAATGTCGCCATGCAATTAGCGCGCGTTGCGAAAAAGGCGCCACGTATGATTGCGGAAGACATCGTTCGTCATTTTAACGGTGAAGCGGTATTCGTTAAACAAGTAGATATTGCTGGACCAGGATTTATTAATTTTTACATGGACAATCGTTATTTAACAGAGCTCGTTCCTGCGATTTTACAAGCAGGAGACGCATACGGTGAAACAAACGTCGGTCAAGGTCAAAAAGTGCAAGTCGAGTTTGTTTCAGCAAATCCTACAGGTAGTTTACATTTAGGACATGCCCGTGGAGCGGCAGTTGGCGATTCATTATGCAACATTTTGAAAAAAGCAGGCTTTGATGTTACGCGTGAATATTACATTAACGATGCCGGCAATCAAATTGCCAACTTAGCGAAATCGGTAGAAGCTCGTTATTTTCACGCACTCGGAATCGAGAAAGATATGCCAGAAGATGGATATTTCGGTGAAGATATTATGGAATTAGGGAAAAAGCTAGCGGAAGAACATGGCGACAAATTTGTCGCGCTCGATGAACAAGAGCGGCTTCAACAGTTCCGTGAATACGGATTAGCGTTTGAAATGGATAAAATTAAAAAAGATTTAGCGGACTTCCGCGTCACATTTGACGTTTGGTATTCGGAGACGTCGCTTTATCATAACGGAAAAATCGATAAAGCGCTTGAAACGTTACGTGAAAAAGGTCATATTTATGAACAAGATGGCGCGACATGGTTCCGCTCGACGACATTCGGCGACGACAAAGACCGCGTGCTCATTAAGCAAGATGGAACGTACACATATTTATTGCCAGATATTGCATACCATCAAGATAAACTTGAGCGCGGCTTTGAAAAAATTATTAACATTTGGGGAGCGGATCATCACGGTTACATTCCGCGCATGAAGGCGGCGATCGCTGCGCTCGGGTACGATCCGGATGTATTAGAAGTTGAAATTATTCAGCTCGTTAGCTTATATCAAAACGGTGAAAAAGTGCGCATGAGCAAGCGAACAGGAAAGGCGGTGACGTTGCGTGACTTAATGGAAGAAGTCGGATTAGACGCAACGCGCTATTTCTTCGCGATGCGCTCATCGGATACGCATTTAGATTTCGATATGGATTTAGCTGTATCGCAATCGAACGAAAACCCTGTGTATTATGCGCAATATGCTCATGCACGCGTATGCAGCATGCTTCGTCAAGGGGAAGAGCAAGGATGGCGTTATGACAGTGATTTGTCATTCACATACGAATTAGCGGAAAAAGAAATTGACTTATTAAAAAAGCTAGGGGAGTTTCCTTCCGCTGTGGCAGAGGCAGCTGTGAAACGTTCACCACATCGCATGACGAACTACATTTTTGATCTCGCATCGGCACTTCATAGCTTTTACAACGCGGAAAAAGTGCTTGATGCAGCGAACGTTGAAAAAAGCCGTGCCCGCCTAGCGCTCATGAAAGCGGTGCAAATTACATTGAAAAATGCTTTAGCGCTTGTTGGAGTACATGCGCCAGAAAAAATGTAATACGAAAGCCCTTCTCGGCCGAGAAGGGCTTTTTATAGTAATGGAGACAACATCGTTGCAACAGCTTCTTTGAAGCGATGAAGCCATGTTTGTTTACGAAAATATTCCGCCGTCAACAATGTAGATGTGTCGATATCGCGAGCGATCGTTTGCTTCACATGTTGAATAAACGGTTTGTCATATATATAACAATTCATTTCGTAATTGATAAACAAACTGCGGCGATCGAAATTTGCGGTGCCGATATCACATATTTCATCATCAATGACGATCACTTTTGCATGGTAAAACCCGTTATAAAACTGATAAATATGAGCGCCTGCATGAAGAAGCTGACGAAAATAAGGGAATGAAGCTTCTTTCACAAACGGATGATCCGCTTGGATCGGTGCGATAATCGTTAGTTGAACGTCGCGTTTTACCGCTTCAAAAAGAGCATCCATGATTTTTTTACTTGGGATAAAATACGGAGTACCGATGACGATTTCCCGTTTGGCGTGCTTTACGAGCTCAATAAACTCCTCTTCCAAATACGCCCCGTCTGTCGGAACAAATCGATGTTTCACCGCTCCTTTTTGAAGAGGTGGGAAATATCGTTCGTCATCTCCAAACGTTTGTCCCGTTGCTTCTTTCCAATCTTCTGCGAACTGCCGTTGTAAATCAGCCACCCCTTCCCCCGTTATTTTTAAATGATAGTCGCGCCAATGGCCAAACTTCGGATCTTGACCGATATATTCTTTTCCGATGTTAAATCCGCCTAAATAGCCGATTTTTCCGTCAATGACAGTAATTTTGCGATGATTTCGCTCGTTTAGCTTATAGAAAAAAAACGGCAATGTCGGACGGTTCGCAAAGGCGAATTGCCCGCTTTTTTGTCGAAGGGAAGACGGTAGCCCGAAACTTCCGACCCAATCGAGAAGCACACGCACTTCTATCCCTTCATTTACTTTTTGTTCAAGTAAAGAAAAAAAGCGTTTTCCTATTTCATCATCGCGCACGATATAAAATAAGATGTGAATATGATGTTTTGCTCGTTCTAACTCTGCAAAGTAATCATCGAACAGCGTTTCCCCCGTCGTAAATAGTGTCATATCGCTTTGTCGTTCGACACCGATTTTTTTCTGTGCCGCAGCTTTTGAGACTTTGTTGCCCCATTTATAATCAAGAAAAAGAAGAAACAATAAAATGATAGCAATGACGAGCCAGTGCATGTCTTCACTCCTTTCGTTGTCGTAGTTTCCCCAAAAAGAAAATAAAAAATGAGAAAAAATATTGACTGAATGCTCATTCATTATATAATGAAAGTAAGTTTGTTCAGAAAATTTATTTTATTTTTACAACAAAGGGGGAAGGGTATTGTGCTTTGGTTGAACTGGATCGCTTTTTTACTTGTGACAGCGTATGCCGTTCATTTATTCGTGTATCTCGTCAAAACACGCATCGCCTATATTAAACTAGGGAAAAAAGTGGAGTTTGACGGAAAAGTAAAAGAGCGTTTGCAAAACATATGGGTGAACGTCTTTGGGCAAAAGAAGCTGTTAAAAGATAAAAAAAGCGGCATTATCCACGTCATGTTCTTTTACGGCTTTATTCTCGTACAGTTTGGTGCCATTGATTTCATCATTAAAGGGCTTGTCCCAGGGGCACACTTGCCGCTCGGACCGCTATATCCAGCGTTTACGTTTTTCCAAGAAATTGTGACATTACTTATTTTAGTGGCCGTTTTATGGGCGTTTTATCGCCGTTACATCGAAAAGCTTGTTCGTTTAAAGCGAGATTTTAAAGCAGGGCTTGTCCTTATTTTTATCGGTGGACTCATGCTTTCCGTGTTGTTCGGCAACGGCATGGGACGCATTTGGCACAACGAAGGAACATCATGGAGCGAACCTGTCGCTTCTGCGATTGCACTTGCGTTTAGTTGGGTAGGAGAAACAGGAGCAGCTGTATTGTTTTTTGTCGCTTGGTGGGTGCATTTGCTTATTTTATTAACGTTTTTAGTGTATGTGCCACAATCCAAACATGCGCATTTAATTGCTGGACCAGTTAACGTCTTTTTCAGTCGATTAACGAGACCGAAGCTTGAGAAAATCAATTTTGAAGACGAAACACAAGAATCGTTTGGCGTTGGGAAAATCGAAGACTTTAAGCAAACACAACTCATCGATTTATATGCCTGTGTAGAGTGTGGGCGCTGTACAAACATGTGTCCAGCAACAGGCACGGGAAAAATGTTATCACCGATGGATCTTATTTTAAAATTGCGCGACCATTTAACAGAAAAAGGCGCAGCCATTACATCGAAGGCGCCTTGGGTGCCGACGTTTGCGTTTGCGAATACAAAAGGAAACCAGCTCGCTTTGATGGCGCAAGGGATGCAAGAACAAGCCGCAACGATCGAAATGCCAAACTTAATTGGCGATGTCATTACAGAAGAAGAAATTTGGGCATGTACGACGTGCCGCAACTGTGAAGACCAATGTCCGGTTATGAACGAACATGTCGATAAAATTATTGACTTACGTCGTTATCTCGTATTAACAGAAGGGAAATTAAATGCTGATGCGCAACGGGCGATGACAAATATTGAACGTCAAGGAAATCCATGGGGTTTGAACCGAAAAGAGAAAGAAAACTGGCGCGAGTTGCGTGAAGATGTACGCATTCCGACAGTGAAAGAGATGCAAAAAGAAGGCGAAGAATTTGAATATTTATTCTGGGTTGGTTCGATGGGATCGTTTGATAATCGAAGCCAAAAAATTGCGTTAGCTTTTGCGCGCCTATTAAACGAGGCGGGAGTAAAATTTGCGATTTTAGGCAACAAGGAGAAAAACTCTGGCGATACGCCGCGTCGTTTAGGAAACGAATTTTTATTCCAAGAATTAGCAACAGCAAACATTGCTGAATTTGAAAAAGCAGGCGTGAAAAAAATTGTGACGATCGATCCACATGCGTACAACACATTTAAAAATGAATATCCAGATTTCGGATTCGAAGCGGAAGTATATCACCATACAGAGTTACTAGCAAAGCTTGTGGAAGAAGGTCGCCTCGTTCCGAAATATGAAGTCAACGAAGTCGTGACGTTTCACGATTCATGTTATTTAGGTAGATATAACGACGTATACGATGCACCACGTCAAGTTTTGAAGGCGATTCCAGGTGTGAAGCTCGTTGAGATGGCGCGACATCGTGAGACAGGCATGTGTTGCGGTGCTGGTGGCGGATTAATGTGGATGGAAGAAACGACGGGTACGCGCATTAATGTGGCGCGCACAGAACAGGCGCTAGAAGTGAATCCGACAGTCATCAGCTCTGGCTGTCCGTACTGTTTAACGATGCTTTCCGATGGAACGAAAGCAAAAGAAGTAGAAGAAAAAGTCGGCACGTATGATGTTGCGGAGCTGTTAGAAAAAGCCGTATTTGGACCTGTTCATTAAAAATTCTAAAAAAAATAAATAGTTTTATTTTTAAGATATTTTCAGTATAATGAAAGCAACAGGAAGGTGTACGATTTTCGTGCGCCTTCTTTGCCCGTCCATTGTTGAACGAGCGTTCGCTCAATATTTTTGAAAGGGCTTTCTTATGACGAAAAGGGGGAGAAACATGGGGAAAACGGTCATTGTTAGCGGGGTACGTACGCCATTTGGGAAATTCGGAGGAAGTTTAAGTGCATTGAGCGCAGCACAACTTGGAGGCATTGCGATCAAAGAAGCGTTAGTGCGCGCAAATGTGAATGCAGAGCATGTCGATGAAGTCGTATTTGGTACCGTATTGCAAGGTGGACAAGGGCAACTTCCATCGCGGCAAGCGGCTAGAGAAGCAGGCATTCCGTGGGAGACGAAAACAGAAACGATCAATAAAGTATGTGCCTCTGGTATGCGCAGCGTCACGCTTGGCGATCAAATAATTCGCGCTGGTGATGCGGACGTCATCGTGGCGGGTGGAATGGAATCGATGAGCAATGCGCCGTATATTTTGCCGAAAGCGCGTTGGGGTTTGCGCATGGGCGATTCGACAGTAAAAGATTTAATGGTGTATGACGGATTAACATGCAGCTTCACAGGTGTGCATATGGGCATTTACGGAAGTGAAACAGCGAAAGAATTAGGCATTACGCGCGAAGAGCAAGACCGCTGGGCGTATCGCAGCCATCAATTAGCCATTGCGGCGATCGAAAGCGGAAAGCTAGCAGAAGAAATCGCCCCTGTTGCCATTCCGCAACGAAAAGGAGAGCCGATCACGGTAGCGATTGATGAATCGCCACGAAAAGATACATCGCTTGAAAAATTAGCAAAACTTGCGCCCGTGTTTGATCCAACAGGCACGATTACGGCAGGAAATGCGCCGGGTGTAAATGACGGAGCTTGCGCGCTTGTATTAATGAGCGAAGAGCGCGCGCAAAAAGAAGGAGTTACTCCGCTTGCGACGATTGTTGCCCATACGGCCATTGCGGTGGAAGCGAAAGATTTTCCGAAAACACCGGGCATCGTCATCAATGAATTGTTGCGCAAAACAGGAAAAACCGTACATGACATTGATTTATTCGAAATTAACGAAGCGTTTGCAGCGGTCGCTTTAGCAAGCATGAAAATTGCTGATTTGCCAGAAGAAAAAGTGAACGTCAACGGTGGTGCGATTGCGCTCGGCCATCCGATCGGTGCAAGCGGTGCGCGCATTATTATTACGTTAATTCATGAATTAAAACGCCGTGGTGGCGGCACGGGCATTGCAGCTATTTGCAGCGGCGGCGGTCAAGGCGACGCAATCATGATTGAAGTTCATTAATGGGGGATGGGAAGATGAAAAAAGTGATGGTTGTTGGCGCTGGGCAAATGGGCTCAGGTATTGCCCAAGTGTGCGCAACGGCAGGATATGATGTCATTTTAAACGACGTGAACGAAGAACGCGTCCAGTGGGGGCTTGACAATATTAAAAAGAGCATCAATAAATTTGTTGAAAAAGGATCGTTAAGCGAACAACGGCGCGATGAAACGATGGGCCGTATTCGCCCCTCGACAAATGTGCGCGATGGAAGCGATGTTGATATCGTGATCGAAGCGGTCGTTGAAAATATGGACGTGAAAACAGCGTTATTTGCACAACTAGATGAAATCACACCTCCGCATGCCATTTTAGCAACAAATACGTCCTCATTACCGATCACAGAAATTGCCGCAGCAACGAAACGACCAGAAAAAGTGATTGGCATGCATTTTATGAATCCGGTACCGGTCATGAAACTTGTAGAAATTATTCGCGGTCTCGCAACAGCTGATGAAGTGTATGAAGCGATCGAACAGATGACAAAAACGTTAGGAAAAGTGCCGGTTGAAGTAAACGACTTTCCAGGTTTTGTTTCCAATCGTGTATTAATGCCGATGATTAACGAGGCAATTTATTGTTTGTATGAAGGGGTTGCGACAAAAGAAGCGATTGACGAAGTGATGAAGCTCGGAATGAATCATCCGATGGGACCGCTCACCTTAGCCGATTTCATCGGATTAGATACGTGTTTATACATTATGGAAGTGCTTCATGATGGACTTGGGGATGACAAATACCGTCCGTGTCCGCTTTTACGTAAATATGTGAAAGCAGGCTGGCTCGGACGAAAAACGGGACGAGGATTTTACACGTACGAATAAAGGGGTTGGCATCATGAATGTACATTTTACAGAAGAACAACAAATGATGCGTCAAATGGTGCGCGAGTTTGCCGCAAATGAAATCGCACCGTTTGTCGAGCGCATGGAGCGGGGAGAGTTTCCGCGCCCCATCCTTAAAAAAATGGCGGAGCTCGGTCTTATGGGCATTACCGTCCCTGAACAATATGGTGGGGCAGGAATGGATTTTACATCATACATTATCGCCATTCATGAAATTTCAAAAGTGAGTGCAACGGTTGGGGTCATTTTATCTGTCCATACGTCCGTTGGTACAAATCCGATTTTATATTTCGGAACGGAAGAGCAAAAGCAAAAATATGTGCCTAAGCTAGCACGAGGAGAATATTTAGGGGCGTTTTGTTTAACAGAGCCAGGATCAGGATCCGACGCAGCAAGCTTAAAAACGACGGCTGTTCGCGACGGTGACCATTACGTATTAAACGGCTCAAAAGTATTTATTACAAACGGTGGAGAAGCTGATACGTACATCGTGTTTGCCCGCACAAATCTAGAAGAAAAGGGAAGCAAAGGAGTTAGCGCATTTATTGTCGAAAAACAGACTCCTGGTCTTGTCATCGGAAAAGACGAGAAAAAAATGGGACTTCACGGATCGCGTACGGTACAACTGTCGTTTGAAGATATGCGCGTGCCAGCAGAAAACTTGCTCGGTCAAGAAGGGGACGGATTTAAAATTGCGATGGCTAATTTAGATGTCGGGCGCATTGGAATTGCGGCGCAATCGCTCGGCATTGCCGAAGCAGCGCTGGAACATGCGACGAGCTATGCGAAAGAACGCATTCAGTTCGGCAAGCCAATTGCGGAGCAACAAGCCATCGCTTTTAAACTAGCAGATATGGCAACGAACGTCGAAGCGGCCAAATTGCTCGTTTATCATGCTGCCTTTTTGCGTTCAAACGGCATGCCGTGTGGAAAGGAAGCATCGATGGCGAAGCTGTTTGCATCAAAAACAGCGATGGAAAACGCCATTGAAGCGATACAAATTTTTGGCGGAAACGGCTACACAGAAGATTACCCGGTTGAACGGTTATTCCGCGATGCAAAAGTATGTGAAATTTACGAAGGAACGAGCGAAATTCAACGGCTTGTGATTAGTAAACATTTGTTAAAGGGGATGGGAAAATGAATTTTCAACTAAGTGAAGAACATGAAATGATACGAAAAATGGTGCGCGATTTCGCGAAAAATGAAGTGGCACCGACAGCGGCGGAACGCGATGAAGAAGAACGATTCGATCGCAGCATTTTCAACAAAATGGCGGAGCTCGGTTTAACGGGCATTCCGTGGCCAGAACAATACGGTGGCATCGGGAGCGACTATTTAGCATATGTCATCGCTGTCGAGGAGCTTTCCAAAGTGTGCGCCTCGACAGGAGTGACGCTATCAGCTCACATTTCGTTAGCGAGTTGGCCGATTTATAAATTTGGGACAGAACAACAAAAACAAACGTATTTACGGGCGTTAGCGACAGGTGAAAAGCTTGGAGCATACGGTTTGTCTGAGCCGGGGGCAGGTTCTGACGTTTCTGCGATGAAAACGCGTGCGGTTCGCGATGGCGACCATTACGTACTAAACGGATCAAAAGTATGGATTACAAACGGCGGAGAAGCGGACATTTATGTCGTGTTTGCGGTCACGGATCCAGAGAAAAAGCATCGCGGCATTAGCGCATTTATTGTTGAAAAAGGAACGCCTGGGTTTTCGATCGGGAAAAAGGAGAAAAAGCTCGGCATTCGTTCATCGCCAACAACGGAGCTTATTTTTGAAGATTGCCGCGTTCCGAAAGAAAATTTACTCGGCGAAGAAGGGGAAGGATTTAAAATTGCGATGATGACGCTCGATGGCGGACGAAACGGCATTGCGGCGCAGGCGGTTGGCATCGCGCAAGGGGCGCTAGATGCGGCGGTTGAATATGCGAAAGGGCGCGTTCAATTCGGCAAGCCAATCGCAGAACAACAAGGCATCGCTTTTAAACTTGCGGACATGGCAACGGCCATCGAAGCGGCACGTTTATTAACATATCAGGCAGCATGGCTCGAATCAAACGGCTTACCGTACGGAAAAGAATCAGCGATGGCGAAATTGTTTGCAGGTGATACAGCGATGAAAGTTACCGTTGAAGCGGTACAAATTTTCGGCGGTTACGGCTATACGAAAGACTATCCAGTAGAACGATTTATGCGCGATGCAAAAATTACGCAAATTTATGAAGGTACGCAAGAAATTCAGCGCATCGTTATTTCAAGAATGTTAACGAAATAGGAGTGATGTAATGAAGAAGCGTGAAGTGCCCGCGTCTGTGAAAGACGAACGGCTTGTGAAAAAAAGGCGCAATCAAATGATTAAAGGGGCAATTTCGTTATTTAAACAAAAAGGGTTTCATCAAACGACGACGCGCGAAATTGCCCGCGCTTCTGGCTTTAGCATCGGAACGTTATACGAATACATTCGCAAAAAGGAAGACGTTCTTTATTTAGTGTGCGACCGAATTTACGATGAAGTACGCGATCGCATGGAGCAAGCCATCGATACGACAAAAGGGGATTTAGACGGGTTAAAATTAGCGATTGATTACTATTTTCGCGTTGTTGACGAGCTGCAAGACGAAGTGCTCGTCATGTATCAAGAAGCGAAGTCGCTCGGCAAAGAATCGCTTCCGTACGTGTTAAACAAAGAATTGCAAATGGTGGCGATGTTTGAACATATTTTACGGCGCTGTGTCGACAACGGGGTATTTTCGCTTACAGAACAAGAAATTCAATTGTTTGCACATAACATTTTCGTTCTCGGTCAAATGTGGGGGTTCCGTCGGTGGGCGTTGAAAAAAATGTATACGCTCGATGAATATATTGAATGGCAAACAAAGCTATTGCTCGAAGGCATTATGAAGCGGTAGCGAAAGGGGATGGGAGAAAGATGGCGCACATTTATCGTCCGAAACATCACGTTCGCTTTGTGACGGCATCGAGTTTGTTTGATGGGCATGATGCGGCTATTAACATTATGCGCCGCATTTTACAAGCGAGTGGAGCGGAGGTCATTCATCTAGGTCATAATCGTTCAGTAGAAGAAATTGTGAACGCTGCGATTCAAGAAGACGTACAAGGGATTGCTGTATCTTCGTATCAAGGCGGACATATGGAATTTTTTAAATATATGTACGACTTATTGCAGCAGCGAGGCGCTTCACATATTCGCATTTACGGTGGCGGTGGCGGCGTGATTATTCCAAGGGAAATAAAAGAATTGCACGCGTATGGTATCGCTCGTATTTTTTCACCAGAAGATGGGCGGCGTTATGGGTTGCAAGGAATGATTAACATCATGATGGAAGAATGCGATTTCCCAACGGTCAGAGAAATAACAGATGAAGTGGAACGATTAGCAAACGGAGACGTTCAAGCGGTGGCGCGATTAATTACTGTGTGTGAAAACCGCGTGAATGCCCATAGTGAAGTAGCTGCGACAGCAGAAGCGGTTTTACAACGGGTCAAAGCGATGGCCAAGCGCGTTCCCGTCGTCGGGATTACCGGAACAGGTGGAGCCGGCAAAAGCTCGCTCACAGATGAGCTCGTCCGTCGCTTTTTAAATGAAATTCCCGAGAAAAAAGTGGCGATTTTATCAGTTGATCCGACAAAACAAAAAACGGGCGGTGCATTGCTTGGTGACCGCATTCGCATGAATGCGATTTCTTCCCCGCGCGTCTATATGCGCAGCTTAGCGACGCGCAGTTCGCGTTCGGAATTGTCGCTTGCGATTCAAGATGCAATTGAAGTCGTCAAAGCGGCAGGCTTTGATTTAGTGATCGTAGAAACGAGCGGCATCGGTCAAGGTGATGCAGCGATTAAAGATATTTGTGATATTGCGATGTATGTGATGACGAGCGAGTTCGGCGCTCCATCGCAACTCGAAAAAATCGATATGATCGACTACGCCGATCTCATCGTCATTAATAAATTTGAACGCAAAGGTTCAGAAGATGCGAAACGCCAAGTGCAAAAACAATATCAACGAAGCCATCAATTGTTTGATCGCGATGTTAGCGAAATGCCTGTATTCGGCACGATCGCAAGCCAATTTAACGATCCGGGAACAAATACGCTCTTTGTCGCATTAATCGACTTAATTAACGAACGAATGGGAACAAATTGGACGACGACGTTGCAAAAAGTGGATCATGTCGAAAAACAAAATGTGATCATTCCGAACGAACGGCGCCATTATTTGCGCGAAATTGCTGATACGATTCGACAATATCATAAACGCGTCAATGAGCAATGTGACATCGCTCGCCGCGTATTTCAGCTTGAAGGCGCTATCGAAACGATGAACGAGCGCCATGATGAACAAGCGTTGGCGGCTTTGCAAGAGGCTAAGCGAGCATATGAAGAAAAATTAACACCAGAGTCAAGAAAGTTATTAGCTTCATGGGAAGATGTGAAAAAGAAATATAGCGCAGAACAGTTTGTGACAAAAGTGCGCGAGAAAGAAATTGTCACATCGCTAAAGACGAAAAGTTTAGCAGGTCTAGACATTCCAAAAGTGGCGTTGCCGAAGTTTAAAGATTACGGGGAAATTTTACGATGGCTTTATAAAGAAAACGTTCCGGGGGCATTTCCATTTACAGCTGGTGTATTCCCGTTTAAACGGCAAGAGGAAGACCCGAAGCGACAATTTGCTGGAGAAGGTACGCCAGAGCGGACAAATCGCCGTTTTCATTACTTATGCAAAGACGACCCGGCGAAACGGTTAAGTACGGCATTTGACTCCGTGACGTTATATGGGGAAGATCCGAATGAACGTCCAGACATTTTCGGAAAAATTGGTGAAAGCGGTGTAAGCGTTTGTACGTTAGATGACATGAAAAAGTTGTACAAAGGTTTCGATTTGTGCGATCCCCTCACGTCCGTATCGATGACGATTAACGGACCTGCGCCGATCATTTTAGCGATGTTTATGAATACAGCGATCGATCAACAAGTGGAAAAGAAAGAAGCAGAGCTCGGTCGAAAACTGACGCAAGAAGAATACGAACAAGTGAAAGCACAGACGTTGCAAACGGTACGTGGAACGGTCCAAGCGGACATTTTAAAAGAAGACCAAGGGCAAAATACGTGCATTTTTTCAACCGAATTTGCTTTGCGTATGATGGGAGATATTCAACAATATTTTATCGACAATCGTGTCCGTAACTATTATTCTGTTTCCATCTCAGGCTATCATATTGCGGAAGCTGGAGCAAATCCGATTACGCAATTAGCGTTTACGCTTGCGAACGGCTTTACGTACGTCGAATATTATTTAAGCCGAGGCATGCACATTGATGACTTTGCGCCAAACTTATCATTTTTCTTCAGCAACGGCCTCGATCCAGAATATACAGTAATCGGTCGAGTAGCAAGACGCATTTGGGCGGTTGCGATGCGAGAAAAATACGGGGCGAATGAACGAAGCCAAAAGTTGAAATATCACGTACAAACATCAGGACGTTCGCTTCACGCCCAAGAAATTGATTTTAATGACATTCGCACAACGTTACAGGCGCTCATGGCGCTTCATGATAACTGTAACTCGCTTCATACGAACGCTTACGACGAGGCAATCACAACGCCGACTGAAGAGTCTGTTCGTCGCGCGATGGCGATTCAGCTCATCATTACAAAAGAACATGGGCTAACGAAAAACGAAAATCCGCTACAAGGTTCATTCATTATCGAAGAATTAACAGATTTAGTTGAGGAAGCGGTGTTGAAAGAGTTTGAGCGTCTCGACGAGCGTGGTGGTGTGCTTGGTGCGATGGAAATGCAATATCAGCGCGGCAAAATTCAAGATGAATCAATGTATTACGAAATGAAAAAACATAGCGGAGAACTGCCGATTATTGGCGTAAACACATATTTAAATCCGAACGCAGCAGTCGAAGAAGAAATTGAAAGCTTGCAGCTCGCGCGGGCATCATATGAAGAAAAGCAGCTTCAACTCGAAAACTTACGCAAATTCCATGAAGAACATAAAGACGAAGTGGAAGATGCGCTCGCGCGGTTAAAACATGTCGCGGTAAGCGGCGGAAACATTTTCGCTGAACTGATGGAGACGGTAAAAGTCGCCAGCTTAGGACAAATTACAAAAGCGCTGTATGAAGTCGGTGGACAATATCGCCGCAATATGTAATGTCGGGAATGTCCCGACATTTTTTTTTGGGCAACGCTCTAGCATAAAGTAAATGAATTTGTTTATAATGAATGGTATGGATTTTTGTTGTTTTCATACGTTGGAGAAAGGGAGTGCGGAAAGTGAGTTTGGAGCAATACTCTCAAGAACAATTGCGAGAGATGTCTTTTGTCGAACTTGCATATTTGCTATTGTGTGAGAAAAAGCAGACGGTATCTTTTCAAGAGATGGTCGAAAAGCTAGTCGCGCTTAAAGGATTATCTGAAAGCGAAGTGAGCGCGCGGTTGGCGCAGTTTTATACAGATTTAAACGTCGATGGACGGTTTATTTGTATCGGGGAAACAGCTTGGGGCTTGCGCGCATGGTATCCATACGATCAAACAGAAGATGAAGCGGTACCTGTCGAACGCGTGAAGAAGAAGAAAAAAGTGGCGGATGACTTTGATGACTTTGACGATATCATCGATGAAGACGAATTAGTATATGACGATTTAGACGAAGAATTATTAGACGATGAAGAGCTGTTAGACGGTGATTTTGTATTAGATGAAGATGAAGAAGTGATCGAAGATTTATTAGATGAAGAACTAGATTTAGATGATTCCCCGCTTGATGAAGAGTTAGATGTCGTCGATGAAGAATTAGAGTTAGAAGAAGATGAGGAATGAGTCAGTCAAGACTTTGTGGAGAACATTTTTTCGGTTCACTACGGGTGTTGTCAATCACTAGTTAGCGAACCATTTTCAGGAATTGATATCGTAAGCGCTTTTGGACTCTCATCCCTCATCTTGAAGTGATGATATTGTATTCCATTTTTTTACACCCAACCAAAATCCCGAAGCGCCGACAACGCTTGATGGATCGGCGTCCCGGATGACCGCTGCAGACACGGTAGATTCTGACGCACCACATCTGCCCACAACCGTCCTGCCTTCCGTTTGGCCTGTTCAACCCGCTTGGAC
>NZ_JXTH01000045.1 GCF_000836725.1 Anoxybacillus thermarum
AGGTTGACGACTACCCAACGACATAGGTCATGCCTATATCGCTACCGAGTGGCTCGGCATGTCTGTAGGCAGTACTTGACTTCCACGCACAACAGACGGATGTACGCTCGATGTTTTACGGTTGCAACGTTTCCTGCAACCAACTCCCTACATCGAGTAACGGGGATTGGAGTGCCTTGATTCAACGGTTTTCTCCACATTCTTATTCTATCATATACAAAAGAAAGGAGGAAGGGCGATTCCTCCCCGACTTTCGCTCTCGCTTAGAAGTCGGGGTCTCCTCGCCAAAGATGATGAACGAAAAAGGATATAGTCTTGTGCTCGTGATGTTAACCGTTACAGTCTTTTTTGTAATCGGTTTGACGATTGTATCAGTAAGCATATATCAAGCGAAATTCACACAAGTGCGCGTCGAGGATGTCACATCGCTTCACGATGCTGTAAAATCGGTAGAAGAAACAGTGGCGGAGTTAAAAGCGAAAGTTGAAACATTGCCGCTATCGACTCCAACGCGGCTTGACATCGATTTAGGAAATGTCCAAGATTTAGGAAATGACCAAGTTGGTTTTTTAAACGAACTGAGGAATCGCCATAACGTCTCAATTAAAGATATAACGGATGAAAAAGAAATTGACCGCAATAAATTATTTACGCGCGTATTTCGCATCTCCGCCCTATACGGAAAAAAAACGGTATCACGTGAAGTCATTATTACAAATGCACCGAGCTTTTTAAAATACGCCCTCGGTTCAAGAGAAAATGTGACGTTAAATGGTGGGGCTTATATTGACGGGAACATATACGCAGGAAAAGATATATACGTCACAAACGTAGCCAATTATATTTACAACTCTACGCTTTATTCGGTTCAAACGACGTTCCCGACGACGAGCGAAAAAAGCATACTGTTTGCCAATGGAAAGCGTTATGGATGCGATCACGGAAATGGAGCAAGGAGTTGTTACAACCTAAATAACAATAGATTCGAGTACTTATTGCTAAATTACTCAGAACATGAGCTACCATCTTCTCTTCTTATTCAAAAGGAGACAGAAGATTTTATTGACGTGGATTTCTCATGGACGCTAAAGGATAAACTATTGCTAGCAGCTGGAGTTGAACCTTTTAGCTATGAGTATGCGAATTACATTAAAAATTCAGAGGATCCAGAACATCTTTTTAATCAGCTTAAAGAAAACGAGGCTTTTTCTCTTGTAGATGATGTCATGCTTTTTAAAGACTTTATTAAAAACAACCAGAATAGCAAATCTATCGTTCTACAATCTGCTCCTTCCTATGTGTTTGAAAACGAAGATGAAAACGAAGTGCTTAACTTAGAAGACAAATGGCTTATTGTAGATGGGGATCTATATTTAGGAAACAACAGTAAGTTAAAAGGAAACATCATTGTGTTTGGGGATTTGATTATAAACGGAAAATCCGGAGTACAGCTTGCTTCCACAATATACGTGACAGGGAAAACGTCAATATATGATACCAATATTTCAGGTCTAGATAATGAACAAGTTGTCATTCTTTCAAAAGGACGTCTAGAGCTTTATCGAGTGAATGATTTTAATAACAGCTTCAGTTTCGAAAAAGAAAATCTTCAAGGGTACTTCTATACCGAGAGCAATGCTGTAATTTATGCAGTTGGTTCGTATATCAATATTAGAGGAGGATTGTTCGCTAGGGGAAATAGTGAGCAAACAATCGCTGATGGATTCAGCGAGGGAGTGACCATAAACGCTTATCGCGGAGTGGTAACATCGCTGTCAGAACCGCCTAATTCCAATCTAACACTCACAAATGTGTCAGAATCACGTTTTATCATTCGACACGACAAAAAAGTCTTGATCGATCGCGGATTAGGTCTTCCATTTTCAAAAAGGTTGCATGTAATTATTGATGAATTGAGCGTAAAATAAAAAGCAGACACGAGTTAAACCCTCGCGTCTGCTTTTTACCATTTATTCCTTTTATCTTCAAACTCATCTCCTAAATCCCCATCTCTTACAATGACAAGCATAGATGCCGAAATCCTCTCGTTATCTCTAGCTCTCGCCGTGATTGTTGCATATCCTAACTCCTTTGCCTCTAAAACCCATTTTTCGTTTTGTTCAAAAACAGCAACATAACTTGGAGAGCTCGAACTCATATCAATTTTTCTATTTGTTGCATTACTCGGTATGAATTCAATTTCTTCATTGAGGGAAACCTTCGTGCCAACTGTTACATACAAAATCGAACGTTTAAAACGAATTCCTTCTAGCAAAACAATAGGATCTATGACTCGAATTTGTGCACTTTCATACAAATTACTTCCATCTAATGTTCTAACTGTGATGTTCACAACACCTGGTCTCTTCGCCACCACTTTTCCTTGTTGATCAATAGTAGCAATATTCGGGTCACTTGAACTCCACTGTAACTGCTGGTTCGTTGCATCAATTGGAGAAATGACTGGTCGAATAATCTGCTCAACTCCCACATTCATCTCCCTATTGTACTCAAGTCTGATGCTACTAATCAACTTGTTGTATGTCACAAAAACAGATGAGAGGCTAGGCTCTTTTGTAAATCCACCAAATGACTTAACAGAAATCGTCGTTAAACCGTCAACAGTAATCGGAATTTCATACGGCTCAACTAGTGAACTCCAATTGATATTTTGCTTTAAGTTAGCCATTTGATATTGATAAGAAACATTTTCACCTGCCACAAATCCAACAATCCGAACCTTCACAGGCTCTGTTACCACAGATCCACTTGGAATCTCTACGTTGTCAGACTTCAATATTTTTAACTGAGGCTTAAGATTTAATTCAACCGATTCGCCATCCTTGTAAGTTACCAAAATAATATAATTGTCGCTGCCCGGCTTAAACGATAATGACTGGATTGGCAACATTCGTAACCCATAATCATTAGGATGCTTCGTTTCAGCAATCAAATTCGTTGTCAATGGAAGTTTATTCCATTTAGAAACGAGTCCTCGGCTATCTCCTTCATAATAAATGTTTGGGAACTCTAAAAGTCTCACCTTCATCCCGATTAACTCTGAAGCTATTGGCAATACAGATGAACTTAGACCATAGATACTATCTTCAAAAGAAACTGTCGCCCGAGGCAATTGCACTGCATCCATCGCCCAGTTTACCTGTAATTTTAAATCAACATTCAACAACGTATTATTCAGTTCTTTATAATCAACTTTCTTATCTGGCAACAAAAGTTCCACATACATTGTACCGTCCTGAGTGTAAACATTAACATTTTGAGAAGCAGCCACCGTTACTCCTTGTGGAAGCGGTTGAATAATTTTTATATTGCTTAAATAGCCTGACTTACCACTTCCAACATAGCCACTAGGAATTAGCGTATATCGTGCAACAAATTGGTTAGAATCACCGTTAGTATTTCCATATTTAATTAGGGCGCTAACATCGTGGGAAACCCCTTGAAGCTCTACTTTTCCGTCAAATGTCGGTGGAACTTCATCCTTTACTACTATCGTAACTTGCTTATTAATAGACGGTTGTGTTACACCATACACATCCCTATAAACCATCTCTGCATTCAGCGTATATGTTCCTTTTTCCTTGAACGCGATCGGCACAGATACATTTATTGGGGAAGGTGTAGACTGACCAACGTTATAATTGACGTTAAATGAAATGTAAGCATTCGTCTTAGTATCATCAATCCATACATTACCATTTTCGAAAATTTGCACTTTTCCATCGAACGAATGAAGAGGAATGCGAATTGTCCCTGACAATACCGGATCTATTGCAAGTTTTGAAAATTCCCGGAAAATTTCTACTAAGTTTTGTGTTGTGCCTTGTTTGGCAATCCCACCAGTTATCGCCGATAACCGCTCTAGATAATTTAAGTCAACATCTCGATTATTTCCGAATCCAATCGAGTAAAGTGTGACATTACTACTACCAAGTGCCCTAGACATATTCAACGCATGACTACGTATTTTCTCTTTATATTTTGCATAATCTGTTGAATTTCGTGATAAAGTTGACTGTCTTCCACTTGGATAGTAGATCACTCTCTCAGAGGTTATACCGTCACTTAACAATCTATATTCAACATCTAAATTGGCTGTCTGGTTATAGCATCTCCTCCACCATAATATCCCTTCACATACTTCATATATCACTTTTTCCTTTACCTTTGATACCGTTGGCTCACCATCAGTTAAAAATATAACATATTTTTTTCGAGTAGAATCATCAAAAAAGGACTGAGCTGTTTGCAACGCAGCTAAGTAGTTTGTTCCCCCTCTAGCAACTAAACCATTGGCTGTTTCTAAAATAGTCTCTAAGTGGGATGAAACATTATACACACCCGATGGAAATGGAACAACTTGATCATACTTAACACCATCTGAGAAGGGGACTAGAGCAAATCGGTCACTTGGATTAGCATTTGCCTTGAAATAATGTATAGACGAAGCTAATGCCTGTTTAGCACTTTGAAATTTCATAGGATCCGTTCCCGATTCATCCATTGAGCCGGAGATGTCAAAAACAAACACGACATCAATCGGCGGGCGAACGATGTTATCAATTTTTCCTTTTGGAGTAATGGTTATATCCAGCCTTCCCATAGCATCCTCATTAGGAGGCTTTGCATATTCATTTTGGGACGGAACAACTGTGAAATCTAATGACGGAGATGTCTGAGCGTGACCCAGTACAGGAAAATAACAGCTGAAGAGGATAACAAAAGAGAAAACAAAAAAGAAATGTAGCAAGCTTCTCCTCACCTACCTCTCCCCCTTTCAAAAGTCCTATTTTTTATCTATTATACCATTACTGTTGCCATTATTTATATTTATTTTTTATAAAATTTCGTACGTTTGAGATGAAATAAAGCGAACCTGTAATTAAAATGATGTCGTCTTTTCCCGCTTGTTTTCGCTTTTCTTTTAGCCATTGTTGCCAATCGTTCGTGCATTGAACGTTTGGATGCGTCGCTTGTTCGGCTAGTTGTTCGGCGGAAAGAGCGCGTGGAAAATCAAATGTTGTAAACGTCAGCGTATGTGCAATCGTTTCTAGTTTCCGAATCATCGCTGCGACCGGTTTATCGCCTAACGCTGTGAAAAGGAGATGCACTCGATGGTTCGGGTAATGAGCGTTCATTGTCGCCACAAGGCTATCGATTCCTTCTTCGTTATGCGCCCCATCAATAATAATAAGTGGGCGATCGTTCATCTTTTCAAATCGTCCGAGCCACTTGGCTTTCCGAATGCCGTTATACATATGTTCCCGCTCAATCAAAAACGAATAATACGTGCGTAAATAATCAGCCGCCATTAGCGCAAGTGCTGCGTTTTTCACTTGATGCCCACCAAACATCGCCGTCGCCACATCATAATATGTCGTAAACGGTGTTTGCAATGAAAAACGCTCCCCATCTGTCGTTGGTTCATGAGCAAAAACGGCAAAATCGCGACCGAGCGCATATACTTTCGAACGCACGGATGCCGCTTTTTCCTCTACGACCCGTATAGCTTCAGGCTGGTCGATCGCAGTTACAACAGGGATCCCCGCTTTTATAATTCCTGCTTTTTCAAATGCGATTTGTTCAAGTGTATTCCCTAATATATGTATATGATCGTAACCGACATTTGTAATCACCGATAAGAGCGGATAAACGACGTTCGTCGAATCTAAACGACCACCAAGTCCTACTTCAAAAATGACGACGTCTTGTACGTTCATTTTTCCAAAATAATAGAGCGCCATAGCCGTAATGACTTCAAATTCGGTCGGACCACCTAATTCCGTCTGTTCTAATTCTTCTGCCAAAGGCTGAATCACTTGGACGAGTTTAATTAAATCAACGTCACGAATCGGTTGCCCATTGATGCTAATCCGTTCATTAAATTGTTCAACATAAGGCGATGTAAATGTTCCGACACGATACCCTGCTTCTTGTAATATATGACGTAAAAAACAAACGGTTGAACCTTTTCCATTCGTTCCACCAACATGAATCGCTTTGATGCGGCGTTGTGGATGACCGAGCTTTTCCATCATCCATTCCATTCGTTTCAATCCCGGCTTTACGCCCAATGATAAACGACTATGAATCCAATCGACTGCTTCTTTATATGTACGAACCATGAAAAATCCCCCCTGTGCAAAATGAAAGACGAACCCAAAGTGGATTCGTCTTCATCATAAAACTATTGCTTTAATTGTGCAAGACGGGCGCGAACAGCTTCACGTTTTTCCATATAGTCGCGCTCTTTTTTCCGCTCCTCTTCGACGACGTGCGCTGGCGCTTTCGCTAAAAATCCTTCATTGCTTAATTTCTTCTGCACACGCTCGACTTCTTGATCGAGTTTTTGTAACTCTTTTTCGAGGCGTTTCACTTCTTCTTCAATATTAATTAATCCTTCAAGCGGCAAACTTAGTTCCGCACCTGTCACAACAGCCGTCATCGCTTTTTCAACAGTTGGAATCGCTGTGCCCATCACAAGTTCACTTGGATTGCAGAAACGCTCAATATATGAGCGGTTTTTCTCAAGCATTGTTGCAATGTGCTCGTCTTTCGCTTTTATGTGTAACGTAATTGGCTTGCTTAATGGAGTATTTACTTCAGCGCGAATGTTACGCACCGCGCGAATAATATCAACAAGCAAGCGCATTTGCTCAGCAACTTCATGATTGCTTAGTTCAGGACGAACTTGCGGCCACGGAGCAACTGTAATCGACTCTCCTTCATGCGGAAGCTGTTGCCAAATTTCTTCTGTAACAAATGGCATAAACGGATGAAGAAGGCGCATCGTCTGGTCAAGCACGTAAGCTAAAACGGAACGCGTCGTTTTCTTCGCTTGTTCATCGTCGCTATATAACGGCAATTTCGCCATTTCAATATACCAGTCGCATAAATCGTCCCAAATGAAGTTATATAAGACGCGACCGACTTCGCCAAACTCGTATTTATCTGCAAGTTTTGTGACCGTCTCGATCGTTTCATTTAAGCGTGTTAAAATCCAATGATCTGCAACCGTTTTTTCACCGTTTAAGTCGATGTCATCATACGTGAATCCTTCCATGTTCATAATCGCAAAACGAGACGCATTCCAAATTTTATTGACAAAGTTCCATGTCGCTTCGACTTTTTCTGTGCTAAAGCGCAAATCTTGACCCGGCGCGCTTCCTGTCGCTAAGAAATAGCGAAGCGAATCCGCACCGTACTGATCGATGACATCCATCGGATCGACGCCATTGCCAAGCGATTTACTCATTTTCCGCCCTTGCGCATCGCGCACTAATCCGTGAATAAGCACATCTTTAAATGGACGTTTTCCAGTAAATTCTAAAGCTTGAAAAATCATGCGCGATACCCAGAAGAAAATGATGTCATACCCTGTCACAAGCACATCTGTCGGATAATAGCGGTTGTAATCTGCCGATGTTTCATCTGGCCAACCCATCGTCGAAAACGGCCAAAGCGCAGAGCTGAACCATGTATCTAATACATCTGGATCTTGCTCCCAATTTTCGATATCTGCTGGTGGCTCATGGTCTACATACACTTCTCCCGTCTCTTTATGATACCACGCTGGAATGCGATGTCCCCACCAAAGCTGACGGGAAATGCACCAGTCACGAATATTTTCCATCCAATGTAAATACGTTTTTTCAAATCGTTCCGGAACGAAATTCACTTTTCCTTCTGTTTTTTGTAGTTCGATGGCAGCTTCAGCGAGCGGCTTCATTTTCACAAACCATTGCGTCGATAAATACGGTTCAACGACTGCACCGCTACGCTCACTATGACCGACTGCATGCATATGTTCTTCGATTTTAAATAGCACGCCTTGTTCTTGTAAATCTTTCACGATTTGTTTCCGGCATTCGAAACGATCAAGCCCCTTATATTGAAGGGCGTTGTCGTTCATTGTACCGTCTTCGTTCATCACAAGAATGCGCGGCAAGTTGTGACGGTTGCCGATTTCAAAGTCGTTTGGATCGTGTGCTGGCGTAATTTTGACCGCCCCTGAACCGAACGACATATCGACGTATTCATCGCCGACAATCGGAATTTCACGACCAACGATCGGTAAAATGACTGTTTTTCCGATAAGATGTTTGTAACGCTCATCTTCTGGATGAACGGCAACCGCTGTATCGCCAAGCATTGTTTCTGGACGCGTCGTTGCCACTTCAATATAGCCAGAACCGTCCGCAAGCGGATAACGCATATGGTATAGCGCACCTTGCACATCTTTATATACGACTTCAATGTCCGATAGCGCTGTTTTCGTCACCGGATCCCAGTTAATAATATATTCGCCGCGGTAAATGAGCCCTTTTTTATATAACGAAACGAATACTTCCCGCACTGCTTTTGATAACCCTTCATCAAGCGTGAAGCGCTCGCGCGTATAATCGAGCCCAAGGCCGAGCTTCGCCCATTGAGAACGAATATGTCCCGCATATTCTTCTTTCCACTTCCATGTTTCTTCAACAAATCGTTCACGTCCTAAATCGTAGCGTGTTTTTCCTTCGTGGCGAAGCTTTTCTTCTACTTTCGCTTGCGTCGCAATTCCCGCATGATCCATGCCCGGAAGCCATAAGACGTCGTACCCTTGCATGCGCTTCATGCGCGTAATAATGTCCTGTAACGTCGTATCCCACGCATGTCCTAAATGAAGCTTTCCTGTCACATTTGGCGGTGGAATGACGATCGTAAATGGCTTTTTCTTCTCATCGCTTGTTGCCTCAAAAAACTTTCCTTTTAACCACCATTCATAACGGTTTGCCTCGACAGCACGGTGATCATATTTTGGCGGTAACATAAAAAATCCCTCCTTCACTAAAATAAAAAACTCCCTTCATCCGAAAAGGACGAAAGGAGACTCTTTCGCGGTACCACCTTTTTTCTTAAGCGATGCTTAAGCACTCAAATCGATAACGGCGACGTGCCGGCTTCTTCTACTATCGTTCAAAGAAGCAGCTCCAGGGCGACCTTCCGACGACCACAAACCTAGGAAATCTCGCAGCTATTGATTCCCCTCTCTGCAAGGCGGGTTACGCCGTACTCTTCCCTATCTTCGCTTTTTTCTATTCATACATAATACTATATAAAAATCATACAAATCGTCAATAAGGTTTGCCACATTTTCACTCTTTTATACATATGATAAAAAAGAAAAGCCCCTCGAAGGAGCGAAACGTGTAAAAAGGATGTGAGCATATGCGTAAACGTTACAATCCGTACGCTTGGCCACCGTGGCTTAGAAAACTTCGCTTTATTGCTGAACAATGCATTATTCCGATTACCGTTGTTCAAGCGATCCGTACCATTTTATTTCCAACAACAATCGACGTTATTTTACTCGCTATTTTCATTTTTCTTTCATTCGCTTTACATTACGATTGGATTTGATTTGTTTTCTTTTTTTCTTCCCACTTTCCGATGACATATTCAATGTTTTTCATTTGCCAATACGCTCGTTGCCAAATAGCTGTCATTTGTCGATGATGTCGCTGTTGTTCGTATCGATGAATGAGACGAACAAACCGATATGGATCCACAAGTAAATGAAAAAATAAAAGTCGCTCATCTTCTTCAAGCGCTAATGTTTGTTCATATTGTGAAAGCCATTGTACAGCGTCATCGCATGTCATCGGATACGTTTGCAAATATTGTCGAAAAAATAAAAGTAAATCATGAAATGGAGGCGCCCAGCGCGCTTGTTCAAAACTAATAAAATATGATGTTCCGTCGTCTCGTTCAACGTAATGTTGAAACGATGGACGACCGTGAATATAACAAATGCGAACCGTCTTTTTTTCCCGCATTCGCTCGCGCCACTCATTTAACGTATGTTCAGAAAATGTAATGGCGCGCATGATGTCGAGAAAATGAGTGCAACATTGTAGTTGAAACGGAGACATATACCATTGTTTTTCACATGTTTCTATATAGTGGGTCAATGTTTTTTTAGCGTTCTCAAGGGAAAGTTTGCGTTCTTCGTAATACCGCTCAATTTCTGTTTCAGTCGTTTGTGTTTCTTTTAACGAATGTTTATGCCATCGTGCCAAATCGTGAAAAAACGACGACGCCGGATTCGTTTTTTGTTTTAACCACGGCATAATATAGTACCATTGCCCATCCCTCTTTTTCGTTTCATAAATCGGAATGGCAAGCGGTATGCGTAAGCGATGGGCTTGCTCAACCGCCTGCCAATGTGCCAAAGATTTCACTCGTTTAAGCGCATATGTTCCATTTGTCGTTTTCCATTTCTCTACATTCTTATGTTGTTGCACCGTTTGCATCATCATGCAACCCTTTTACACTTTACTTGGCGTTGGAATGTATAACAACTGACCTTCGTGTATGTCCGCACCGCTTTCTAAATGGTTTGTGCGTAACAACTGTTGAACAGATACGTCGTATCGCTCGGCAATCTTGTCCAACGAATCACCTTGTTGGACGATGCAAATTTTCAAACGAGCAAACGCCTGTTCTTCATTTTTACCGAATAGCTTTGTTAAGTACAAGGCGTTTTCATTTCGTTTTTCGTTTGTATCTCTCCCTTTCATTTCAAGTTGAAACGATTGTTTTTCTTCTTTTTGTTCTTCTGTTCGTTCGACTTCATCGTCATCTTCTACTTGCTCACGTTGAAAAGACGGTTCTTCTACTTGTTCGCTTTCTTCATGAAACATATAAAATTTCGGAACGTTGACGATACTCTCTTGTTCTTCTTCTGTTTCTTCCTGTTGATATACTTCTTCCCGAGCAACAACTTCAAACGGCTCAAAATCGTCTACGTTGTACGGCTCCCATTCGTCATCTTCGCGATCATTATCCATTTGAATGCCGTGAATCGCTACTTCCGCAATTAAACGTAATTCATGCTGCCTTAAATCATAATCGAACGATTCAATCATTACATATACTTGTTCAATGTCATCAATTCGCTCTTTCGGTACGGTGACATCGATCGGGAATTGATGCAAAAATTCACCAATTTGTTCATCATTTATACGTACATGTTCCACATAGCGAACCGCTTCAAACGGTTGATCGTCCTCTCTATCTTCTTCTCGCTTCGTATATTCTCCTGATAACTCTAGCACACCGCGAATATACACATAATCTTCTTGTTCCTCAATCGTAATCGTCGGCTGTAGCGAAATGGATAATAATTGATCAACGTGATGTTCACGTCGAAAGGCAATCGCTTCTTCAATTGAAAAACGCAACATGCTCATCTCTCCTTCAACGTCCAAGTCATTTCACATTACTATGAGTATGAGAGAGAAAAAAGAAGTATGCATAAAAAAAGCGACGCCTTATAGGCAATCGCTCATTTTTGCAAACGCACGTCGCGCTGCTTCAATCGTCTTTTCAATATCTTCATCTGTATGCGCAGTCGACAAAAACATGCCTTCAAATTGGGATGGAGGCAAGAAAATGCCTTCATTCGCCATTTCTTGATAATAGCGAGCAAACAAGTCTAAATCGGATGTTTTCGCTGTTTCATAATTGATGACACGCTCATTCGTAAAGAAAATGCCGATCATCGAGCCCGCTTGGTTAACTGTATGTGGGATGCCGTACGCTTTTGCCGCTTCACTTAGTCCTTCCGCTAACCGATTCGCTTTTTTCTTGAACGTTTCGTATGTCTCTGGCGTCAATTGACGCAACGTTTCATAACCTGCTGTCATCGCCATTGGATTTCCTGATAACGTGCCCGCTTGATAAATTGGACCGCTTGGCGCAATTTTCTCCATAATATCAGCACGACCACCGTATGCGCCAACTGGTAGTCCACCACCGATCACTTTTCCAAGACATGTTAAATCAGGAGTGACACCATAATATCCTTGACCGCTATAATAGTCTACACGGAAACCTGTCATCACTTCATCAAAAATAAGAAGTGCACCGTATTCGTTCGTCACATCCCGCAATCCTTGTAAGAAACCTGGCTCTGGTGGAACAACTCCCATGTTTCCAGCGACAGGTTCTACAATGACAGCTGCGATATCTTCTCCAAACTTTTCAAACGCATAACGTACGCTTTGTAAATCGTTGTACGGGACGGTAATCGTATGTTGGGCAATCGTTTCTGGCACTCCGGGGCTATCTGGCAAGCCGAGCGTCGCGACACCTGATCCGGCTTTAATTAAAAGCGAATCACCATGTCCATGATAACAACCTTCAAATTTCACAATTTTATTTCGTCCTGTATACCCCCGCGCTAAACGAAGAGCGCTCATCGTCGCTTCCGTTCCTGAGCTAACCATGCGAATGATTTCAATGGAAGGCATGCGCTCCATCACAAGTTTAGCGAGTTCATTTTCGATTAACGTTGGGGCCCCGAAACTTGTTCCTGTTTCTGCTACGCGTTTTAACGCCTCGACAACTTGATCGTTTGCATGACCTAAAATAAGCGGTCCCCACGATAAAACGTAATCAATATATTCGTTTCCATCAATGTCGTAAATTTTTGATCCTTTTCCTCGCGCCATAAAAATCGGGTCCATTTTCACCGATTTAAATGCGCGCACCGGGCTATTTACCCCACCAGGCATCAGTTTTACTGCTTCAGCATATGCCGCTTTGGAACGTTCATAGCTACGCATCACTTTTCCCCCTTTAACCAACGAGCAACATCTTTCGCAAAATACGTTAAAATTAAGTCCGCTCCGGCTCGCTTCATGCTCGTTAACATTTCAAGTACAACCGCTTTTTCATCGATCCAACCGTTTTGTGCCGCTGCTTTCACCATCGCATATTCCCCGCTCACGTTGTAAGCAACGATCGGCAAATGGAAATGGTTTTTCAAGTCGCGAATAATGTCTAAATAAGACAGTGCCGGTTTCACCATTAAAAAGTCGGCTCCTTGGTCCACATCTGCTTGCGCTTCACGAAACGCTTCTAGACGATTGGCAGGATCCATTTGATACGTTTTACGATCCCCAAATTGTGGTGCGCTATGCGCGGCATCACGAAACGGTCCGTAAAATGCCGAAGCATATTTAACCGCATAAGACATAATCGGGACATATGTAAATCCTTCTTCATCTAAGGCTTGCCGAATCGCTGTGACAAACCCATCCATCATATTGGACGGTGCAATAATGTCCGCTCCGGCTTTCGCTTGACTTACTGCTGTTTTCGCTAACAATTCGAGCGTATCGTCATTAATAATCGTCCCGTTTTCTACGATACCACAATGGCCATGGCTTGTATAATGGCATAAGCACGTATCGGCAATAACAACAAGTTCAGGGAACGCATCCTTTATCGCACGAATAGCACGTTGAACGATGCCGTGTTCACAATATGCTTGCGAAGCGATATCATTTTTTTCATTTGGTACACCAAATACAATTACTGATCGTACCCCTAATTGAACCGCTTCGCGCACATCTTCAAGCACATAGTCGAGCGACTGCTGATACACACCAGGCATCGAAGGTACTTCATTTTTTATTTTTTCCCCTTCGATGACAAAAATCGGATAAATAAAATCTTCCACATGAAGATGTGTTTCACGCACCATAGCTCGCAAATTGGCCGTTTGGCGCAAACGTCGATGACGTGCAAATGTCATACTATTCACCCCTTGTAAAATATTGATGAAGTTGTTCAACCATCTCGTCGATTGTATATGTATGTGGACAAACGTGAACAGGAAGTCCAAGCTGAAGTGCAGTTTGTTTCGTAATCGGACCGATACATGCGATTGTGAGGAAAGACAAATCAATGTTTTCCCCCGAGACCGCTTGTGCAAAACTATGTACCGTCGATGAGCTTGTAAACGTGATCGCATCAATCATTCGTTGCTGAAGAAAATGAATGAGTTGTGGCTTTGCTTCTTCGTTGTATGTCGTTTCGTATACAATCCAATCGGTCACGTTCGCTATGTTGCTTAATTGCTCGCGCAACGTGTCGCGCGCTAAGTTTCCTTTCACAAGCAAAATGCGCGCATTCGATGAAACCAACGGCTTTAACGCTTCGGCCAAGCTTTCAGCCACAAACTCATTTGGAATCAAATCAACAACGACGTTTCGTTTTTGCAATGCTTTTGCTGTTTTTTCTCCTACTACTGCCACTTTTGGCCATGTGGGTGGCTTCATTTCCCCGATGTGCTCGAAAAAATATTTGACGCCGTTTTGACTCGTAAATACGATCCAATCAAACGTATGCCACTTGTGCAGCAATTCCTGATTCGTCTGTCTCGCTCGTACGATGCGAATTAACGGCAATTCCACAGGAATCGCACCGTATCGTTCTAACGTTTGCGATAACGCTTTTGCTTGCGCTTTCTCGCGCGTCACAAGCACCCGTTTCCCCCGAAGCATTTATCCCAGCTCCTTTAACACACGTTCAATGAGCTGTTTCGCTCCTCGTTCGATTAATCGCTGTGCCGCTTCCATACCTACTTCTTCTGGTTCTGTTCCTCGCACAACTTCTTTTAACACTTCTGTTCCATTCGGCGTCGCAACAAGCGCTGTAAGCACAACGACATTCCCGTCAACGTACGCGTATCCAGCCACAGGAACTTGGCAACCGCCTTCAATGCGCTGTAAAAATGCACGCTCTGCACGAACAGCGCGTTCTGTCTGCTCGTCAGTCAACTTGTTTAACCAGTGCAATAACTCTGCATCATCTTCTCGACATTCAATAGCCAACGCCCCTTGTCCAACGGCTGGAACACATATGTCAGTCGGCAAATATTGTGTCACTACTTCTTTCGCCCAGCCCATGCGATGCAAACCAGCAGCTGCTAATATAATCGCATCGTACTCATCTGTTTGTAGCTTTGCTAAACGAGTATCGATGTTGCCGCGAATCCATTGAATTTTCAAGTCTGGGCGAACAGCTAACAGTTGTGCCGAGCGGCGTAAACTGCTCGTGCCAACAATCGCTCCACTTGGCAATTGTTCAAACGGAATATGCCCTTTCGAAATAAGCACATCACGATGATCTTCACGCTTCGGCACACATCCGATCATTAATCGGTTAGGTAAGACGGCCGGCATATCTTTCATACTATGAACTGCGAAATCAATTTCGCCATCTAGCATCGCCTGTTCAATTTCTTTTACAAACAGCCCTTTGCCTCCGACTTTCGATAACGTCACATGTAAAATTTGATCACCTTTTGTAACAATTTCTTTTACTTCAAATTCAAATGGTGCACCGAGCTGTTTCAGTTGCTCGATGACCCAATTCGTCTGAGTTAACGCTAACTTGCTTCGGCGCGAACCGACAATGATTTTTCTCATCATGCTTTCCTCCAACAGTCGTTAAAAGTGAAATTGCGATAACGTGCCAAACAAAAAGAAATTAATAAGCAAAATAAGGAACGATCCGATATTCCAAAGCGCCATTTCTTTTCCCTGTATCCCTTTGACAGCTCGCTTATATAAATAAAAACTGTATGTTACAAATACAGTAAACGAACCGAGCACTTTTGCATCATATAAAACGAAATGATCTACTTTCATGTATGCCCAAACAATACCTAAAATTAAACTTAATAACAAAACTGGCACACCGACGCCGTTTAACACATAGGAAAGATCGTCAAGCTTCGCTAAGTCGCCCAGTCGCCATAACCGTTTTCCCCATTTTTTCTTCTTTAGTAGCTCATATTGAAGCAAATATAAAAGTGAAAACATAAATGAAATGGAAAATGCTCCGTACGATAAAATGGCCATCGTAATATGGATAAACAATAGCTCTGACATGAGTTGTTCAGCAATGCCAACGGTGTACGGCGTCGGTGCGAACGTATGCAATGAAAGAATAAAAAACGCTAATACGTTTGTAAAAAAGACGAGGAAATCAACGCGCAGCCATCCGTTAATCGCAAGCGATAACGTAATCAGTAGCCACGCATAAAACGACAGCCCCTCCGCAAGCGTTAAAACAGGAAATCTTCCTGTTTCGACCATTCTCGCAAAAAAGAAAAATGTTTGCATCCCCCAAACAATAGAAAGCAACCCGAAAGCAATACGGTTTGCCTTCCGGTTGTGGTGAAGAAAATCAATAAAATAAAACAAAACGGACGATGCATGTAAAAGAAGCGAGAGTTCGTACCATCTCGTCATGTCGAACATATATGATCTTCCTTACGATTGAAAAGATGGTTCTGTTGCTCGCTCGTGAACACAGCTCATTCCTTTTTGTTGCTGCTTCACTTGTTGTTCAATATTGAAAATTTTCATAAACAACTGAAGCGCTTCTTCTGCATTGTCCTCTGCAGCCAATTCTTTTGCGCGCAAAATCGGATCGCGCAACAATTGATTGACGATGCTTTTTGTATGTTTGTTTAATACTTTTTTATCTCTTTCTGATAAATGCGGCAATTTTCGTTCTAAACTTTTCATCGTTTCTTCTTGAATGAGCATCGCCTTCTCGCGCAAAGCTGCAATAATAGGAACGACACCAAGCATATGCAGCCATTGTTGAAACTCGTCCATTTCCTCAGCAATCATGCGCTCAATTTGCTCCGCTGCCTTTTTTCGCTCCGCCAAGTTCGCTTCAACAATATCTTGCAAGTCGTCAATGTCGTATAAAAAGACGCTATCTAATTCAGCAAGCGCCGGGTCTAAATCGCGTGGTACAGCAATATCAATCATAAAAAATGGACGACCTTTGCGCATTTTTTCAATCACTGCCATCGTTTCTTTTGTGATGACGTATTGTTTTGCGCCCGTCGAACTAATTAAAATATCCGCTTCTAACAGAGCACATTGCAATTGGGATAACGGCTTGGCATCCCCGTTAAATCGTTCTGCAAGTTGTTGCGCCTTTTCAAACGTGCGATTCACAACTGTCACGCGTTTGACGCCGCTTCCGTACAAGTTTTGCAACGCCAATTCTCCCATTTTCCCAGCACCTAAAACGAGCACGTGTTTATTTTTCAAATCGCCGAAAATTTTTTTCGCAAGCTCAACAGCTGCATAGCTAACAGAGACAGCATTTGCACCAATTTCTGTTTCCGCATGCGCGCGCTTCGCTAACGTAATCGCTTGTTTAAATAGCTGTTTAAACACCGTGCCTATTGTGTTTTCTTGCTGTGCTAAAAGAAAACTTGTGCGCACTTGCCCAAGAATTTGTGTTTCTCCTAAAATCATTGAATCAAGACCGCAAGCAACGCGGAACAAATGCTCAATCGCTTCACGCTCTTCATAAATGTGCAAATACGGAACGATTTGTTCTTTATCGAGCCCAAACCAATCCGCTAAAAATGTTTTTATATAATAACGCCCTGTGTTCAGCTGATCGACAACCGCGTAAATTTCCGTGCGGTTACATGTCGATACGATGACGTTTTCTAACATACTTTTTTGCTTTTGTAGCGCTTTCATCGCTTCAGCAAGTTCCGTTTGATTAAACGTCAACTTCTCACGAATTTCGACAGGGGCTGTACGATAGTTTACGCTGACAACGACGACATACATTCCCATCACCCCGAATTTTAAAGTCATCTCATTTCATTATAGCACGTCTATTTTGTTTTTTCCTTATAAAGTGTGAATACAATTTGACAACTTTCGATCTTTCTTAAATGCTTTTCATTTAGTAAACTAGTGAACAGATGCTGTTTTAAGTGTCGCACGGAATTGGGGGATTTTCAATGAAAAAACGTGGTATTTTTTCCGGCATTATTTTGATCGGTTTTGGAACTTACTTTTTACTAGAGCGATTTTCACTTTTTCCGTCTTTCCATACGTGGCCAACGTTGCTGTTTATGATCGGCATCGCTTTTTTAGGTCAAGCGTATATCGGAAAAGACTACTCCGCTATTTTGTCCGGTGTGGCGTTTACTGGGATCGGCGTCCATTTTCATCTCGCTTCACGCCTTTCAGCGTGGCCAGATGATGTAAGCGTGTTGACGCTCATTATCGCACTCGGGTTGTTGTTACAATATGTAAAAACAAAGCAAGCATTGCTTCCTACCATTTTATTGTTTGCGCTATCCATTATTTTTTTATTTTCACATCGGCTTCAACAAGTGTTTACGTCCGTGACATTTGATTCACTCATCCGCATTTGGCCGATGGCGTTCATTTTGCTCGGATTGTACTTATTGTTCGTAAAAAAGGGGTAAATATGCAAAAATGTGGGTCATTCACCCACATTTTTTATTTACATCCATTTTTGTAATGCACCCCATGCTTCATCTTTCCCTTGGCCTGTTTCTGCAGAAAAAATAATGAGTTCGTCATCTGGAATAAGGCGCAATGTTTCTTTGGCGACCTTTGCATGTTGTTGCCATTTCCCACGCGGAATTTTATCCGCTTTCGTCGCAATGACGAGCGTTGGAATGTTGTAATGCTTTAAAAACTCATACATCATGACATCATCTTTCGTCGGGGGATGACGCAAATCAACGATCAACAATGCCGCTTTCAATTGTTCGCGCGTCGTAAAATACGTTTCAATCATTTTTCCCCACGCTTCACGTTCGGTTTTTGATACTTTCGCAAATCCATATCCCGGCACGTCGACAAAGTATAACGCATCGTTAATTCGATAAAAGTTTAATGTTTGTGTTTTTCCCGGTTTAGATGATGTGCGCGCAAAATTTTTTCGGTTAATCATTTTGTTAATAAATGATGATTTTCCGACATTTGAGCGCCCAGCAAGCGCAAACTCGGGGAGCTGTCCTGCTGGGTATTGTTCTGGCTTCACAGCGCTAATGACCATTTCTACGTTTGTAATTTTCATCATTCTCCACCTACCAAAGCATGTTCAAGTACATCATCAATATGTGAAACGAGAACAAACTGCAATTGTTTTTTTACGATCTCCGGAATATCTTCTAAATCTTTTTCGTTTTCTTTCGGTAAAATGACTTTCTTCAACCCTGCGCGATGAGCGCTTAATACTTTTTCTTTGACACCGCCAATGGCAAGCACACGACCGCGCAACGTAATTTCTCCCGTCATGCCGACAAAGCGGCTGACCGATTTTCCTGTTAATGCGGAAATTAGTGCTGTTGCCATCGTAATTCCTGCTGATGGACCGTCTTTCGGTACCGCTCCTTCCGGCACGTGAATGTGAATGTCTAGTTTTTCATGAAACTCCGGATCAATGCCTAATTGTTTTGCTTTTGAGCGAATGTATGTAAATGCTGCTTGGGCAGACTCTTTCATTACATCGCCTAATTGACCGGTAAGCGTCAATTTTCCTTTTCCAGGAGCGATTGACACTTCAATCGCTAACGTATCTCCACCAGCTGCCGTATACGCAAGACCTGTCGCTACACCGACTTGGTCTTCACTTTCCGCTTGTCCGTAATGATATTTCGGCTTTCCTAAAAACTCGCTCACATTTTTTTCTGTGACAACAATTCGCTTTCGTCCTTCTGATACGATTGTTTTCGCTGCTTTACGGCAAATGGAAGCAAGCTGACGTTCTAAGTTGCGCACACCTGCTTCACGCGTATAATAACGAATGACTTGCATAATCGCATCATCGCGCATATGGAGCATTCGTTTTTGTAAGCCATGCGCTTCCATTTGCTTTGGCAATAAATGTCCCTTTGCAATGTGCAGTTTTTCAATTTCCGTATAGCTCGGAATGGTGATGACTTCCATTCGATCTAACAACGGACGCGGAATTGTCGCGAGCGTATTTGCTGTCGCAATAAACATGACTTTTGATAAATCGTATGGCTCCTCAATGTAATGATCGCTAAACGAATGGTTTTGTTCTGGATCCAACACTTCTAATAACGCTGCAGACGGATCACCGCGAAAATCGCTTGACATTTTATCAATTTCATCAAGCAAAAATACAGGGTTAATCGTTCCTGCCTTTTTCATCCCTTGAATAATCCGACCCGGCAAAGCACCAACGTACGTGCGGCGATGACCACGAATTTCTGATTCATCTCGCACCCCACCGAGCGAAATACGAACGAAATGTCGATTTAACGTTTTTGCAATGGAACGAGCAAGCGATGTTTTCCCAACCCCCGGTGGACCAACTAAACAAAGAATCGGCCCACGTAACGAATTTGTTAATTGTTGAACAGCTAAATATTCCAACACGCGCTCTTTTACCGTCTCAAGCCCGTAATGCTCCTCGTTTAAAATTTTTTCCGCGCGATGAATATCGTGAATATCTTCTGTTTGTTTCGTCCATGGCAACGCAAGCAACCAATCTAAATAGTTGCGAATCACCCCGCTTTCAGCAGAGGCAGCTGGCACTTTTTCATAACGCTCTAATTCTTTTAGTGCGGTTGCTTTCACATGTTCTGGCATCCCAGCTCGTTCAATTTTTTCGCGCAACAGATCGATTTCGCCCGCTTTTCCTTCCTTTTCGCCGAGCTCTTTTTGAATCGCCTTCATTTGTTCGCGTAAATAATATTCTTTTTGCGTTCGCTCCATCGATTGCTTCACACGCTGGCTAATTCGTTTTTCTAAATGTAAAATTTCTTTTTCATTATGAAGAATTTGAATGATTTGATGGACGCGTTCTTTTACATCCACCGCCTCAAGCAACCGTTGTTTTTCTTCAAGCTTTAACGGCAAATGGGAAGCGATAATATCGGCCATTCGCCCTGCTTGCTGAATGTCCATGACAGACGTATAAATATCTGCAGACAATTTTTTAGATAGCTTTATGTACTGCTCAAAATATTCGAGCATTGTTCGCCGCAACGCTTCAAACTCGATATCTTCCTTTTCGTTATCAAAAAACGGTTCCACTTGCACAACATAGCACGGCTCTTCACTTACCCACTTGACTACTTTTCCACGCGATACTCCTTCCACTAACACACGAAACGTTCCGTTCGGGAGCTTCAGCAATTGCTTCACGCGTGCAATCGTCCCCATCTCGTATACATCTTCAAGCTCTGGATCATCGATTTGTACATCTTTTTGCGACGTTAACAACACGAGATTTTCTTCAACCATCGCTTTTTCTAGCGCTTGTACCGATTTTTCCCGCCCAACGTCTAAATGCAACACTGTCGTCGGAAACACAAGTAACCCTCTTAACGGTAAGAGTGGAATGACTTTATTTTTCTTTCTCGCCACAACCCCGCACCTCCATCATACTTCTATTGCCCTATTGTATAGTACATTATAGCGTTTGTAAAATCTTTCATCGTAAAAAATCGACTTCAACGCTCCGTTGAAGCCGATTGCTTTCACATTCGTTCTGTTTTTGGTAAATGATGACGCATCGGAACAGAACGAACATGTTCGTGAAATAAAAAGGAAAGAACATCACTAATATGATCAACAGGAACAATCTCAATGTCTGTCACTTGTCTTAAAATCGACTGCATATTGCCTCGTGGAATAATGACTGTTTTCGCCCCAGCTTGCTTCGCCGCTTTCACTTTTGGAAAAATACCACCAACTGGCTTCACGTTTCCGTGTACACCAATTTCCCCAGTCATCGCTACGGTTGGATCAATCGGTAAGCGATAAATGGCCGAGTAAATACCGATCGCCATCGCGATACCAGCCGAAGGACCATCGATCGGAACGCCCCCTGGAAAGTTGACATGAATATCATATTGATCGGCAGGAACACCAAGTGTACGTAAAACAGTAATGACATTTTCTATCGAGCTACGAGCCATACTTTTTCGGCGAATGGATTTTCCTTGTCCGCCAATTTGCTCCTCTTCGACAATGCCGGTCATATTGATCGTTCCCTTTTCTTTTGCCGGCAATACAACAACTTCAATGTCTAATAGTGCTCCACTATTCGGACCGTAAACCGCCAATCCGTTTACTAATCCGACTTTTGCTTCTTGTCCTACTTTTTTCTCATATCTCGGCGATAGTTGGCTCGATTGAATGACCCATTCAATATCTTGACGCAAAATTTTAGACCGTTTCTCTGAAATGACGATTCCCGCTGCGATTTGTAGCGTATTGACCGCTTCTCGTCCATTACGCGCATACATCGCAAGTTCATCGACTGCTTGTTCCTCAATCGGAAGGTTTACTTTTTCCGCGGCCTTTTTCACAATTTGTGCGATTTCTTCTTGCTCTAACTCCCTAAAAAATACTTCCATACAGCGCGAGCGAATGGCCGGCGGTATTTCATTCGGCGTTCGTGTCGTAGCGCCAACAAGCCGAAAATCAGCTGGCAATCCGTTTTGAAAAATGTCGTGAATGTGGTTTGGAATATTCGGATTTTCTTCGCTGTAATATGCGCTTTCAAAAAACACTTTACGGTCTTCTAACACTTTTAATAGCTTATTCATTTGAATCGGATGCAACTCGCCAATTTCATCAATAAATAACACCCCACCATGAGCATTCGTTACTGCTCCTTGTTTCGGTTGCGGAATACCGGCTTGTCCCATCGCTCCTGCTCCTTGATAAATCGGATCGTGTACAGAACCGATAAGCGGATCGGCAATACCGCGCTCATCAAATCGAGCAGTCGTCGCATCTAATTCAATAAATACAGCATCTTTTCGAAATGGAGATAGTGGATTTTTTTTCGCTTCTTCTAATACGAGGCGGGCAGCTGCTGTTTTTCCAACACCGGGAGGTCCGTAAATAATAACATGTTGCGGATTCGGTCCACATAATGCTGCTTTCAATGCTTTCATTCCATCTTCTTGGCCGACAATATCATCAAACGTTTTTGGACGCACTTTTTCGGCAAGTGGTTCTGTTAATGAAATGGAGCGCATTTTTCGAAGTTGTTCCATCTCTTTGCGTGCTTCTTTATCAATCGAAATTTTTTGCGTTCGTTGACTTTTTAATAAGTTTAAAAAGTAGAGGCCGATAATAATCCCGAAAAACAACTGAATAAGTAGCGCAATATTTGTCCAATTCATGGCCGTTCCTCCTGCATATGTACTGTACGCATAGTATCTCCGAGCAAAGAAGGAAATAAACAAAAAAGATCGACTTTCCGATTCGGAAAATCGATCTTTTTCCATTTACGCTGATGTTTTGTGTGAGTAAAATATTTGTGGGTGACATTCAGGAATGATTCCCCGACGAGGGTTGCGAACTTTTGTTCGCGACGCTCGTCGGGGCCACCAAGCGAAGCGCGGTAGAAAAAAGCAAATGTCATGCAAAAAGGACTCTCTCCCTGCTATGATGGTGATGACCAACATCAATAAAACAGGAGGGAGAGAGTCCATGAAACATTTTACCACAGAATGGCCTTTATTAAAAGAGCTGGAGGAACAATTAGTCAGAACTCTTCAAAAGGTGTTCGCTGTCTTGTTGGCGGCCCTTTTGGAG
>NZ_JXTH01000046.1 GCF_000836725.1 Anoxybacillus thermarum
AAGGTATACGCCCCCGCCTGCCGATCATAGTAGTAGTTCCGTCGAAACGTCACTTCTCCAAACAGCGTTTGGATCGTGGTCGGCCGTTTGTCTTTCAGCTGATACCGGCGCTTGTCCCGCGCTTCCGCCAGTTGTTGATCAATCTCCTCCAAAAGGGCCGCCAACAAGACAGCGAACACCTTTTGAAGAGTTCTGACTAATTGTTCCTCCAGCTCTTTTAATGAAGGCCATTCTGTGGTAAAATGTTTCATGGACTCTCTCCCTCCTGTTTTATTGATGTTGGTCATCACCATCATAGCAGGGAGAGAGTCCTTTTTGCATGACATTTGCTTTTTTCTACCGCGCTTCGCTTGGTGGCCCCGACGAGCGTCGCGAACAAAAGTTCGCAACCCTCGTCGGGGAATCATTCCTGAATGTCACCCACAAATATTTTACTCACACTTTTTTACGTGAGCAAAATGAATGGCAAATGTTGCTTCACTGCGCGAAAGTTTGGTATCATCATAGTATTGTGAAAGGTCGATAATATCGGAGGTGAAACATATGTCACGAATTTCAATCGAGCAAGTCAAGCATGTGGCGCATTTGGCGCGCTTAGCGATTACAGAAGAGGAAGCAGCGATGTTTGCGAAGCAATTAGATGCGATTATTACGTTTGCCGAGCAGTTAAACGAGTTAGATACAGAAAACGTTCCCCCAACATCACACGTGTTGAATATGAAAAATGTGATGCGTGAAGATGTACCGACAGCTGGACTTCCGCTAGAAGACGTATTGAAAAATGCACCAGACCAACAAGATGGACAATTCCGTGTCCCAGCTATTTTAGAGTAAGGAGGGAAGAATATGTCATTGTTCGATTATCGTGTATCTGAATTGCACAATTTATTACATAAAAAAGAGATTTCCGTTTCGGATTTAGTAGATGAATCGTTTAAACGTATTCATGAAGTAGAAGAAAAAGTACAAGCGTTTTTAACGTTGAACGAAGAACAAGCGCGTGCGAAAGCAAAAGAGTTAGATGAGAAACTTGCAACAGAAAAGGAATTTGGCTTACTTTTCGGAATGCCAATCGGCATTAAAGATAACATTGTGACAAAAGGGCTGCGCACAACGTGTGCGAGCAAAATTTTATACAACTTCGATCCGATTTATGATGCTACAGTCGTTGAACGTTTACATCAAGCTGATGCAGTAACGATCGGTAAGTTAAATATGGACGAGTTTGCGATGGGATCGTCGACAGAAAACTCTGGGTTTCAACTTACGCGCAATCCGTGGGATTTAGAGCGCGTGCCGGGCGGTTCAAGCGGCGGGTCGGCTGCGGCGGTAGCGGCAGGTGAAGTGCCGTTTGCGCTCGGATCAGATACAGGTGGTTCGATTCGTCAACCAGCGGCATTTTGTGGCGTCGTCGGGTTAAAGCCGACATATGGTCGCGTATCGCGCTATGGGCTTGTCGCGTTTGCGTCCTCGCTTGACCAAATTGGTCCGATTACGCGCAACGTGGAAGATAACGCGTATCTTTTGCAAGTGATCGCAGGTCTTGACCCAATGGATTCCACATCTGCGAACGTCGATGTTCCTGATTATGTATCCGCATTAACAGGCGACATTAAAGGGTTAAAAATTGCTGTGCCAAAAGAATATTTAGGTGAAGGTGTATCTGAGGAAGTTCGTCAATCCGTTCTCCAAGCACTTAAAGTATTAGAAAGCTTAGGTGCTACGTGGGAAGAAGTATCGCTTCCTCACTCAAAATATGCTTTGGCGACGTACTATTTGTTAGCATCTTCTGAGGCGTCTGCCAACCTTGCTCGCTTTGACGGCGTTCGTTACGGCTACCGAACGGACAACGCGAAAAACTTAATGGAGATGTACAAGCAAACGCGCAGTGAAGGATTTGGCAACGAAGTGAAACGCCGCATTATGCTTGGAACGTTCGCGTTAAGTTCTGGCTACTATGATGCATATTACAAAAAAGCGCAAAAAGTACGTACGCTCATTAAACAAGATTTTGAGAACGTCTTTGAAAAATATGACGTCATTATCGGGCCGACAACACCGACGCCAGCGTTTAAAATTGGCGAGAAAACGAGCGACCCGTTAACGATGTACGCCAACGATATTTTAACGATTCCAGTCAATCTTGCCGGCGTTCCGGGCATTTCGATTCCGTGCGGATTTGTCAACGGCTTGCCAGTCGGTCTGCAAATTATCGGCAAACATTTTGATGAAAGCACGATTTATCGTGTCGCTCATGCATTCGAACAAGCAACAGATTATCATAAACAAAAACCAACGTTGTAAGGGGGGAATGATTGATGAATTTTGAAATTGTCATCGGACTTGAAGTGCACGTCGAGCTGAAAACGAAATCGAAAATTTTCTCAAGCAGCCCAAACGCATTTGGAGCGCCCCCAAATACACAAACGAGCGTCATTGACTTAGGGTATCCAGGCGTTCTTCCGGTGTTAAACAAACAAGCGGTCGAATATGCAATGAAAGCAGCAATGGCATTAAACTGCGAAATCGCGACAGAAACGAAATTTGATCGGAAAAACTACTTTTATCCGGACAACCCGAAAGCGTACCAAATTTCACAATACGATCAACCGATTGGACAAAACGGCTGGATTGAAATTGAAGTGAACGGCAAAAAGAAAAAAATCGGCATTACGCGCATTCATTTAGAAGAAGATGCAGGAAAGCTGACGCATACAGGGGACGGTTATTCATTAGTTGACTTTAACCGTCAAGGCACACCGCTCATTGAAATCGTATCAGAACCAGATATTCGTTCACCTGAAGAAGCGTATGCGTATTTAGAAAAATTAAAGTCGATTATTCAATATACAGGTGTATCCGATTGTAAAATGGAAGAAGGTTCGCTTCGCTGTGACGCGAACATTTCCCTTCGTCCGATCGGCTCAGACAAATTCGGCACAAAAACAGAATTGAAAAACTTAAACTCGTTTAACTTTGTTCGCCAAGGGCTTGAGTACGAGGCGAAACGCCAAGAGAAAATTTTGTTGTCTGGTGGCGTAATCCAACAAGAAACGCGCCGTTTCGATGAAGCGACGAAAACAACGATTTTAATGCGTACAAAAGAAGGTTCAGAAGACTATCGTTATTTCCCTGAGCCAGATTTAGTGATGCTTTATATTGACGATGAATGGAAAGAGCGTGTACGCGCATCGATTCCAGAACTTCCAGATGCAAGGAAAAAACGGTACATTGAGGAACTTGGTTTGCCAGAGTACGATGCGAAAGTGTTAACACTAACAAAAGAAATGGCAGATTTCTTTGAAGCAACGGTTGCAAATGGAGCCGATCCGAAGCTTGCATCGAACTGGCTGATGGTTGAAGTATCTGCCTATTTAAACGCAGAACAAAAAGAATTGCATGACATTGCGTTAACGCCAGAAAGTTTAGCAGGCATGATTAAACTCATTCAAAACGGCACGATTTCGTCAAAAATTGCGAAGAAAATCTTTAAAGAACTTGTTGAAAAAGGTGGCGATCCAGAGGAAATCGTCAAACAACAAGGGCTCGTGCAAATTTCCGATGAAGCAACGTTGCGCAACATCGTATTAGAAGTGCTCGACGCGAACCCTCAATCGATTGAAGACTTTAAAAACGGAAAAGACCGTGCCATTGGCTTTTTAGTCGGTCAAATTATGAAAGCAACAAAAGGACAAGCAAACCCACCGCTTGTGAATAAGCTATTGCTTGAAGAGATAAATAAACGATAATGAAAAAGCGGCATTGCCATCGGACAATGCCGCTTTTCTTACAGATGAACAAGCTTTTGCAAGGCGCTTTCTACTTTAAATACACGATTGTTTAACACTTGGATGCTCGATTCGTGGTCGGTGAGGGCAGGGAGTACTTTCTCTTCTAGTATGTTGGTTAAGCGGGTGATGTTTCCTTGCATGTTGTGGACATCGAGTGCGAGTGCATCGTATTTTGCGGCGAGCACCTCTTGACCGTGACGAACCGCTTCACAAATTGCTTTCGTTTCGAGTGTTCGTTCGTCAAGCAACTGCACTTTCTCGTCTAGCGCTTGGACTTTTCCGTCGAGTGTTTGCACTCTCTCGTCTAGCGCTTGAACTTTTCCGTCGAGTGTTTGCACTCTCTCGTCTAGCGCTTGGACTTTTCCGTCGAGTGTTTGCACTTTCTCATCGAGTACTTGAACTTTTTCGTCGAGTGCCTGCACTTTCTCATCGAGTACTTGAACTTTTTCGTCGAGTGCTTGCACTTTCTCATCGAGTACTTGAACTTTTTCGTCGAGTGCTTGCACTTTCCCATCGATCGCTTGGACTTTTTCATCGAGTGCTTGAACTTGTTCGCGTAAGGAGGATACTTCTTTTTCAAGAGATTCCACCTTTTTCTCCACTGCTTCCACTCGTTTTTCTAGCGATTCGACTTTTTCCCTTGTTGCTTTGACTTCATGAAGAATTTCATACAGCAGCTGTTCCACCATATCGTTCACCTCCTTTTCGCTTCCATTTTACACGAATCGACAGCGGATGACTAGCGGACATGTTCATTTTTTAGGAAAGCTGCTTATAGGTGAGTGTATTTTCCAAACGATGTTTTAGTAGAGAATAAATAGCGAATCGATGACAAGAAGTGGAAGAAAAAAGTAGTGATTGAAGGTGATTACTGTCACGCTGCATGACTTTATAGCTCGTAAAACAAGAAATGCTGTGGCGAAAAAACGGGAAACTAAAAGGTACTTTTGGAAAGGTTAAAGAGACAAAGGAGAGTTGACAAACAGAGAAAAAGAGAATATGATGATTTTATCAAATGTTTAAACTTTTAAACAAAAGAAAGGAAGAGAGGAATGGGACAAAAAGCGATCGAGGTGTTTCGGTCGTGCATACCGTTATTTCAAGCGTTAAGCGATCCTCACCGTCAAGATATTGTATTGCTGCTTGCAGAACACGATAAGCTAACAGTCAATGAAATTACAGAACGGTCAAGTTTATCCCGTCCAGCGATTTCGCATCATTTAAAAATTTTGCGCGACCAAGGATTAGTGTCAGTAGAACAAAAAGGGACATTGCGATATTATGTGCTGTCTATCGAAAAGGCCGTTGAATTATTGAAAGAGTTAATTCATGCTGTCGAGAATGAGTGCCTTTAGATATGCTAAAGGCCAACTTTTTTATTTTATATGTTTAAGTTTTTAAACATTTAAAAAAGGAGATGTAGGATAATGAAAAAGAACGTATTAATCACAGGGGCATCAAGTGGAATTGGCTTTGAATTTGCCGCACGATTTGCGAAGGAAGGGTATAACATTATTGCAGTAGCGCGAAACAAGGAAAAATTAGATGAACTGAAACGCCGGCTAGAAAAAACATACGGAATAGCAGTATGGATATATGCTAAAGATTTATCGAATCAAAACGAAGTTCATGATTTGTATGAAACATTAAGAAACGAACAGCTTGATGTTCATATCCTCGTCAATAACGCAGGATTTGGGTTGTACGGAGAATTTATAGAGACTGAGTTACAAGAAGAATTAAATATGATTGACCTAAATATAAAAACGCTCACTCATTTGACGAAGTGTGTCGTCGTAGATATGGTAAAAAGAAACGAAGGGAAAATTTTAAACGTAGCATCAACGGCTGCTTTCCAACCAGGTCCATTAATGGCTGTATATTATGCGACGAAAGCGTATGTGTTATCTTTTTCAGAAGCACTAAGTAACGAGTTGCGACACACGAATGTAACTGTGAGCGCGTTATGTCCAGGACCAACGGCGACGGGATTTGCCGATCGGGCGAACTTACAGCAATCAAAATTGTTTAAAAGCGGTGTGATGGATGTCAAACAAGTGGTGAAGTCTGGATACAAAGGAATAATGAACAATAAAACCGTCATTATTCCGGGGATGGCGAATAAACTCCTCGCATTTAGTGTTCGCTTTATGCCACGTAAATTCGTTACGAATATTGTCAGAAAGGTTCAAGACCGGGTGTGATGAGGGGGAAACAGTATGAACGAATTGCTCCAAAAACAAAAACGCTATTTTCGCACAGGAGAAACGCTTTCGCTTAAGTTTCGCTTAAAACAATTAATCCGATTAAAAGAAACAGTGAAAAAATACGAGCAGATGATTACCGATACGTTAAAAGCAGAGTTGAACAAATCGCCGTTTGAAGCGTATACGACAGAAATTGGGATCGTGTATGAAGAGATTCGTTTTGTAACGAAACGTTTAAGCGATTGGATGAAACCGCAACGTGTATCGACACCGTTGACGCACGTTGGCTCAAAAAGCTACGTATATCCAGAACCATATGGCGTCAGTTTAATTATTGCGCCGTGGAACTACCCGTTTCAGCTTGCGATTAGTCCGCTTATTGGGGCGATTGCGGCAGGAAATTGTGCAGTCGTGAAACCGTCTGAATATACGCCAGCAATGTCAACGCTGTTGAAAACAATCGTCGCTGAAGCTTTTCCGGAAGAGTATGTCACCGTCGTTGAAGGCGGGGTTGATGTAAGCCAAGAGCTACTTAGCTTGCGCTTTGACCATATTTTTTTTACCGGAAGCGTACCGGTTGGAAAAATCGTCATGGCGACGGCTGCGAAACACCTTACTCCTGTCACATTAGAACTCGGTGGAAAAAGCCCAGCGATTGTCGATCAGTCTGCCCATCTCGAATTAGCCGCGAAACGAATCATTTGGGGCAAGTTTTTAAACGCTGGGCAAACGTGCATTGCTCCTGATTACGTCCTTGTGCACGAAGCGGTGAAGCAGCCGCTGCTTGAAAAAATGAAGCGATATGTGGATGAACTGTACGGCAACCCCGATGCATACGGCCGTATTGTGAGCGAACGGCATGCGGAACGACTCGTTCGCTTCTTAGCAAACGGTACAGTTGTACACGGTGGAGCATACGACATTGAGCAACGTTGGATTGAACCGACATTGCTTGACGATATAACATGGGATGATGCTGTGATGCAAGAAGAAATTTTTGGCCCTATCTTGCCGATTCTCACGTTTGAAACGATCGATGAAGCGATTCAAATGATCAACGACTACGAAAAACCGCTTGCACTTTACTTGTTTACGGAAGATCAGGACGTGCAACAACAAGTGCTGCACCAAGTTAGTTTTGGTGGGGGATGTATTAATGACACGATCATGCACATCGCTAGCCCACATCTGCCATTTGGCGGCGTTGGACAAAGCGGCATCGGTTCGTATCATGGAAAAGCAAGCTTTGATGCATTTACGCATTACAAAAGTGTTCTCAAGCAAACGACAAAATTCGATATCCCTTTACGTTATCCAAACTTTCCACATGCGCTTAAATGGGTACGGAAGCTATTGAAATAAAAAATGTTCCAAATGGGGCGCGTTTTTATCGAGAAATAAATTTGAACAAATTTCGAAAAAAAATTAACGAAAATGTGACAAGTTTTCGAGTGAAAAACCTATTTCTTTTTTTATTTCCATGTATTATACAAAAGATAACGCTTTTCTCGCTCATTTTTTGAGATTGAGAAAAGTGTTTTTCTTTTTGTCAATCAATTTGCTGCTTATTTTCCCTCGATGCATTTTCTTCCTTCCTTTTTTCGTCACAATTATTTTTACAATACATGTTAAAATCATTGCAATAGTGTTAATACTACAAAGTTAATTAAATTTGTTCGTTTTGTATTTGTTTCTTTGTTCAATGAATCACAATTTTGTTGAGGTGAAGACAGATGAAGCGTTTGTTTGCCTTAGTTATAGCGGGATTACTTCCGCTTCTTGGCGGCTGTGAGATGGTTGTGTTTCAGCCGCAAGGACCAGCTGCACGAAGTATTACAGAACTGATTAACTGGTCGATTTGGTGGATGCTTCTCGTTGTTGTCGTTGTGTTTGCATTGTTTGTTTACATCGTATGGAAATATCGTGATCGCCCTGAACGGCAAGGGGAGGAACCGCCTGAAGAGCACGGAAGTACGGTGCTTGAAATTGTATGGACGGTTATTCCGATTTTGATCGTCATCGCACTAACGATCCCAACGATGAGAACGTTATATGATTTAGAAAAACCGCCGAAAGGGTATGAAGACGAAAAACCGCTCGTCATTCATGTGACATCAGCCGATTGGAAATGGATTTTTAGCTACCCTGAACAAAATATTGAGACAGTAAACTACGTCAACATTCCAGCAGGTCGACTTGTGTTATTTAAAATGACTTCCGCGTCCACGATGCAGTCGTTTTGGGTACCGGCGCTAGCTGGACAAAAATATACGATGAATAAAATGGAGACGGAATTGTACGTCGTTGCGGATCGTCCGGGCTCGTATGAAGGGCGGAATACAAACTTTAACGGACGCGGGTATGCACATATGCAGTTTGAAGTGTTAGCGCAAACGCCACAAGATTTTGAAAAATGGGTGCAAGAAGTGAAACAAACGGCACCGAAACTAACGAAAGAAAAATATGAACAATTGTTGTTGCCGACACATTTAGGGCGATTAACGTTCGTCGATACGCATTTACAATGGGTAAACCATGCTGATCCGCATTCGAAAACGTACACAAATCCGGAATTATATCGCGGACATGGATATCAAGGGAAAATTTTTATTCGTGAAGATAACTATAAAAACTCATCAACTTGTAACGATGAGGAACAAAAAGCTTTAGAGAGTGATAGCGGAGGTGAACATCATGGGCATTAAGTGGAATGAAATATTTGTTGGAGGAGACCCGCTTCTTGTCGGTTCACAAATTGCGATTGTATTGACTGTCGTTGCGATTGTCGTTGGGTTAACGTACTTTAAAAAATGGGGTTGGTTATGGCGCGAATGGCTTACGACAGTTGACCATAAAAAAATTGGGATTATGTACATTTTATCAGGTGTACTCATGTTTTTCCGCGGCGGGATGGATGGACTGTTAATGAAGGCGCAAACAGCTCGCCCAGAAATGAACTTTTTAGATGCGCAACATTACAATGAAATTTTTACAACGCATGGCGTCATTATGATTTTGTTTATGGCGATGCCGTTTTTAATCGGTTTAATGAACGTTGTCGTTCCTTTACAAATTGGGGCGCGCGATGTGGCGTTTCCGCAGTTGAACGCACTTAGCTTTTGGCTATTTTTTAGCGGGGCGATGTTATTTAACATTTCGTTCGTTGTTGGAGGTTCACCAGATGCAGGATGGACGTCGTATTTCCCGCTTGCTGGAAAAGAATTTAGCCTAGGAATTGGAAATAACTACTATGCCATTGCGTTGCAAATTGCAGGTCTTGGGACGTTAATGACCGGGATTAACTTTATCGTCACGATTTTAAAAATGCGTGCACCGGGCATGACGTTGATGAAAATGCCGATGTTTACATGGACAACATTCATCACATCAATCATTATCGTCGCAGCGTTCCCGATTTTTACAGTTGCCTTAGCGTTAATGACGTTTGACCGTTTGTACGGAACGCATTTCTTTACGCTTTCTTCAGGCGGAAGCGATATGCTTTGGGCAAACTTGTTCTGGCTTTGGGGCCACCCAGAAGTGTATATCGTTATTTTGCCGGCGTTCGGTATTTTCTCAGAAGTAATTGCGACGTTTTCACGAAAAACGTTGTTTGGATACACATCCATGGTCGTTTCGATCGTTGGTATTGCGTTTTTAAGTATGATCGTATGGGTGCACCATTTTTACACGATGGATGCAGGTCCTGCGGTAAACTCGTTTTTCTCGATTACAACGATGCTCATCGCTGTTCCGACAGGGGTGAAAATTTTTAACTGGCTATTTACGATGCGAAAAGGACGCATTCAATTTACAACTGCCATGTTATGGGCGCTCGCTTTCGTGCCAAACTTCGTCATCGGCGGAGTGACAGGGGTTATGTTAGCAATGGCGGCTGCAGACTATCAATATCACAATACGCTATTTTTAGTCGCGCACTTCCATTACGTATTAATTCCAGGCGTTGTGTTTGCGGTGTTTGCAGGGTTGTATTATTGGTGGCCGAAAATGTTTGGCTTTATGTTAAATGAAAAGCTGGGAAAATATCATTTTTGGTTGTTTACGATCGGATTTAATGTGACGTTTATGCCGATGTTTTTCCTTGGCTTAAAAGGAGCGGTTCGTCGCGCTTATACGTATTCAGCAGAATCAGGATTTGCGCCGCTGTTTCTTGTATCTGCGATCGGTTCCATTATTTTAGCGATCGGTTTTGCGGTATTTTGTTATAACATTTATTGGAGCTTCCGTTATGCGAAGCGCAATGTTTCCCACGATCCATGGGATGCGCGCACGCTTGAATGGATGACTGCATCGCCAGTGCAATTTTATAACTTTGCGGTCGTTCCAGAAGTGAAGCAATTAGATGCGTTTTGGCATATGAAAAAACGTGGTGAAACACTTACGTTGAAAGAAAGCGACATCAAAAAAATTCATATGCCGAGCAACTCCGGTTTGCCGTTTTATATGGCGGTCGTGTTTGGAATTACAGGTTTCTTCCTCGTTTTTGAAGCGCATATCGCAGCAGCTGTTGCGGCGATTGGGATTGTCATTGGACTTGTCATTCGTTCGTTTGACTACAATGATGGCTATTATGTAAGCGTCGATGAGATTAAACGAACAGAACGTACGTGGAGAAACGTAGAAGGGGGGACGGAGAATCATGTCGGCTAACGTCAATCATTCTCTTCCACTGGAATATCAAACGGAACAAAACCGATTAAATATTTTAGGTTTTTGGATTTTTCTCGGGGCAGAAATTGTGCTATTTGCGACGTTGTTTGCTGTCTACGGTGTGTTAGGTCACCGCTATGCCGGTGGCCCAACACCGAGCGACATTTTTAAGCTAAACGATGTGCTTATTGAAACGTTGTTGTTGTTGACGAGTAGCTTCACGTGTGGGTTAGCTGTCTTTTTCATGCGACAACGCGATATGAAAAAAATGCTCGTTTGGTTTATTATCACCCTTTTATTAGGGGCAGGATTTTTATTCATGGAAATTCGCGAGTTTATTCATTACGTGCATGAAGGAGCAACGATGCAAACGAGTGCGTTTCTATCAAGCTTTTTCGTGTTGCTCGGCACGCACGGCGCACACGTGACGTTTGGAATTATTTGGGCGATTATGCTCGTTATTCAACTCCTTCAACGCGGTTTGACGCCAGTTACGGCAAGAAAAATGTTTATTATTAGCTTATATTGGCATTTCCTTGATGTCGTTTGGATCTTTATTTTTACGTTCGTCTATTTAAAAGGGATGGTGGCGTAAATGGAACATAAAAGCAAATATCCCATTAGTCACGTTGTTGGATTTTTGTTCTCGTTAGTTTTAACGTTTGTCGCGGTGTTTGTCACATTGAAAATGAACGTATCATATACGATTGTCATGTGGATCATCGGTTCACTTGCGGTCATTCAAGCCGGACTTCAACTATTTATGTTTATGCACGTCACAGAAGGAGAAGACGGAAAAACGAACGTCATGAATATGGCATATGCGGTGTTCGTTGCGATCGTCATTGTCGCAGGATCGATTTGGGTGTTAACATCTGGACATGCGGCACATTAAAACAACTGGTTGTACGCCAGTTGTTTTTTTATTTTTTTGCCCATGTATATACACGTCTGTCTCCCACTTGTTCATCATTCTTGTTATAATGAAAAGAGCAGGGAGGAGGGACGGGTGTGCGTGTATATGAGGAAACGTTAAAGAAATTGTTTATAAACTACACGATTGGCTCGATTTTAGCAGTTGTCGGTGTCGGTAGTACGCTAATGGTTATGGCATTGCATATTCGACAAGTGGATTTAATGATGTTGTTACTTATTCAATTTTTTTCATTTTGCATTATGTTATTTATTGAATATCGCGCCTTTCAAAAAGATATTGATCCGATTCGTCATATTTTTTATGACAACAATATAACGGAACAACAGTTTTATTGGGCGCTTGTTCAAGCGAAGCGCTTTCCCCTTCTTGCAGTGAGACGTATTGCGCTTCCGCATTTTTTAGGGCTTTCTATTCCGGCCATTGCGTTGACGCTTTCGCTTATTTTTATAGATGTGTTGCACATTCCATATATGTATGTCGTTTATGCTTTATTTGGGGCGTTCCTTATTGCAATGCTTCATGCGATGATTGAATTTTTTTTAACGCTACGCACGATGCGCCCGCTCATTGGCGATATGATGCAAATCGGGAGAATGCACGGGTTTCATGAAACGATCCGAGCAACAAATGTCGTATATGTTCCGATGAAAATAAAAATTGGCTTAAGTGTGTTATTCATTGGCATTTTCCCAGTTTTATTATTTGTGTTAGCGACGAAAGTCAAATTGTTCGCTGAGGGGGAAAATACGTTTTCAGGCTATTGGACGTGGACGATTGTTGTTTTAGTCATTTCTGTTTTGTTTTCTTTATTTGCGGCGCGTGTCTTATCGGAAGATGTGGAACGAAGCATTGAAGATTTGCTTCAATATATGAACCGCGTGCAAAAAAAAGAGTATGAACTGATGTGCGACAACGTATATATTGATGAATTTTCCGAGCTTACAAACGGCTTCAACCATATGGTCGATGCGATTATCGAACGTGATGAAAAAAATAAGCAATTATTAAATAGTTTTATTTCGGTCATGACGACAGCGCTCGATGCACGTGATGAATATACTGCTGGTCATTCGCAACGAGTTGCGGTATATGCTGTGGAAATTGGTAAAAGGCTAGGAATGACAAATGAACAACTTGCGCGTTTATATCGTTCTGCTATTTTGCATGATATCGGAAAAATCGGTATCCCTGATTACATTTTATTAAAAGACGGAAAATTAACAGATGAGGAATTTGCATGGATTAAAAAACATCCGGTGCTCGGTGAAAACATTATTCGCCAAGTGCAGCCGATTGAAGAAGTAAAAGATTTACTTCCTGGCATTCGATCACATCATGAACGGATCGATGGGAAAGGATATCCGGATGGCTTAAAAGGCGAGGACATTCCGCTCTTTGGTCGCATCATTGCGGTTGCTGATGCGTTCGATGCGATGACGTCTGATCGTCCATATCGAAAAGGGATGAATGTAGAAAAAGCAGTTTCGATTTTGTTAGAAGGTCGTGGGACACAATGGGATGCCCAAATGGTCGATTGTTTTATTTCTTTTTTAAAAGGGAGAGAACAAGAAAAAGTGAGCTAGATGCCATCGCTGGCATCTATTTTTTTATGTAGGTGATATACTAAAAGAAAAAGGATGTGAGATCGTGAAATGGGTTGTTATTAGTTTTATCCTTTTGCTTGCAGGATGTACGAACCAGCAAGACCAATCGAATGTGAAACAGTTAGAACAAACGATTGAAAAACAACAATCGGCAATTGAACAACTGCAAGAAAAAAATAAGCAGCTTCAAAAAGAAAACGAGCAATTAAAAAGCGAAGAAAAGCAAGTCCTTTCTTCTTCTCTTTTATCTGTTGCGTTAGACGTTGTGACCGCGTTAAAAAATAAAGATATGAATACGCTTACTTCTTATGTCCATTCAACAGCTGGGGTGCGGTTTAGTCCATATGGACATATCGATGTCCAAAATGATTTGCAGTTTTCTGCTTCTCAGCTTCCCTCCCTTTGGGCTTCGACGCAAGTATATCAATGGGGAGTATATGACGGTTCAGGCGATCCTATTCAATTCACGTTCCAAGACTATTTTGATCGTTTCGTCTATGATGTAGATTTCGCGAATCCGCATATGATCGGAAATAATGTTGTTGTTGGAACAGGAAATATGATTAACAACATTCAACAAGCGTATCCGAACGGATCATTTATCGAATTTCATTTCACAGGTTTTGATCCACAATATAGCGGTATGGATTGGAGAAGTTTGCGCCTTGTTTTTGAACAAGAAAACGGTCAGTGGAAACTTGTTGGAATTATTCATGATGAATGGACGACATAAAACATGCAAAAAGGTGTCCGGGCAGGGACACCTTTTCGTATTACTCACCTTTTAATTGCTTTAGTTGTTGTTCGACTTCTATATCAAATGATTGAGGGGGCATCGTTTGAATGACAGAGCGAGCTTTTGCTTCTGCTTCAAGTAACATTACTTTTTCTTCCATACGTGCAAAACCTTTTACGACATGATCGTAATGAAACGACATCATTGCTTCGTCCATTTGTTTCATCGTCTCAGCGACATAAAAGCGCGTCATTAACTGCATTTGTTTTAGCTTTAATTGCTCATATGTTTCGTACAGTTGCTTCACTTTTTCTGTCAAAACGGTTGTTTTTTCTTTTAATATATTGTATTGTTGCGTATATAGCTCTAATTTTTTTTCATAAGCGATTTTTTCTTGAAGAGCCATTTTTGCGATCGGCTCTTCATTTTTTTCAACAGCTAATTTTGCTTGACGAGCACGTTTTTCAATCATTTCTTTCGTGTCTGCGATCAAACGTTCATATTTTTGTTCGAACACGAATTGCTGTGCCAATGCTTGTTGTGCTTTTTCTAGCTGTTCTTCTAGTTCACGAATGTATTGTTTCGTCATGCGAATCGGATCTTCGCATTTGTCAATGATGTCATGTAAGTCGGCAAGGACAACACGTTTGACGCGTTTAAAAATGCCCATCTTATTTTTCCTCCTTGTGTATTGTTTTTTCCCATTCATCTAAAAAGCTATGGTTTTGAATAGGTGAAATGAACGGTTCAAATTCAGGCGCTCGTTTCGTTTTGCTTCTAAACAACACGTAAGCTGCAACAATAGCTAGGACAGCAAGCAACGCTTTCGGTAAAAGACCAATGAGCCCGATCGCCATGAGCGTCCCGCCAATCCATTTACCGCTACTTTTCGTCGTTTTCCACACGATCCATCCGATCATGACTAATGCCAACTGAATAAGGAAAGGAACCCATCCGAACATTGGCATACCGTGTGGTCGCATCATTTGTGGACCGTGATGGCCCAATGCGCGATGATGTTTCCCCATTCCCATCATGTGCTCTGTCGGCATTCGTCCGCTCCAACTGATGTGAATGAAATAAGTAGCGACGTGTGCGAATACGGCGACAACAACTAGTCCACCTAGCAAAAAGAAAAGAGTTCGTTTTTTCACATCACTCACCTCCTTTGTTGTTTACAGTTTGAATTGTACAAGTGAAAAGAGAAAATTAGGTGAAAAAGAAAAAACGTGCAACATTTATGCACGTTCATTCGGAAAAGTGAGAGTAAATGTTGTTCCTTTCCCCACTTCGCTTTCAACTTGAATGTGTCCGTTATGTGCTTCAACAATCCATTTTGCGATGGAAAGTCCAAGACCGTGGCCGCCAATTTGCCGTGTTCGCGCTTTGTCTGCACGGTAAAAGCGATCAAAAATATGCGGAAGATGTTCAGGTGGGATACCGATCCCTGTGTCAGAAACAGAAATTTCTACAACTTTTCGTTGTTTCGTCACATGTTGTTTGAGAGAAAGGGAAACTGTCCCTCCATCAGGAGTATATTTGATGGCATTATCAAGCAAAATGTACAACAGCTGTGTACATTTATCTTCATCCCCGACGAATTCAATTTGTTCATATACATGAAACTGAAGCGTAATTTTCTTTTTGTTTGCAAGCTCTTGTAACGACTGCAGCGTATGTTGGGCACATGCCCACAAATCAAACGGTTTTTTTTCGATTTGGAGTTTTGCGTCGTCTGTTCGTGCAAGGGTGAGAAGATCGTTAATGAGTTTAGTCATTCGTTTTGTCTCATCTCCTAGACGTTCAATCGTTTTTCGACTAAATGCATCGGACGTTAGCGACATATCCATTTTTAATGCTTCTACAGAAGAAAAAATGACACTAAGCGGCGTCCGCAGTTCATGAGAAGCATCGGCGACGAATTGACGTTGGCGATTGTATGCGTCTTGAATTGGAACGAGCGCACGTTTAGACATGAAATAACTAAAAGCAATAGCGACTGCGATAAATAACACACCGAGGCTGAGTAAAATGAATGTTGACCATTTAAGCAAACGAAACATGCTTGTCACATCCATGCCGACATATAGCACGCCCGCGAGTTGTCGATCTACAATTAAGGGACGAGCAACAGTTAATATTTTCAATTCATCGGCACGAAATCGTTTTAATTCGTGTCGATGATGAGGGATATGAATGTCTACATATCTTAATTCATTTTTTTCTGGCGTCCACGGTTGAAGTGTAGAGAGGAGAAGCGGCCGCAACCCTTTATTCACTTCATCCCCCATCATCAACCGTCCGCGCGCATCAACGACGTAAAAAAACAGTTGGTCTTCACTTAAAAAAATGACATTTTGATCGGTAGGCCAGCCGATCAATGACTCTTCTGTCAACATGTTTTGAATGGTTTGGCCTTCTTGTTCAGCAAGTGTACGAATACGTCGTTCTTGATCATTTGTAATAACCGTATGAATAAGGAAAGAAACAACAGCAATAAAAATCGCTAAAAAAGCGATGAGAATACCACTATATGTGGCTGTTAGGCGCCATCGTGTGCGGTGAAACATATCAGGATGATGGAAAAAGGATTGAATGTTATTTTTCAATGGTATATCCCACCCCGCGCACCGTTTTAATGAGCTGTTGTCGTTCATCACCAATTTTTTTGCGCAACAACTTGACGGTTGCATCAATTGTTTTCATCGAAACGTCTGCATCATAACCCCAAATGCGATCAAGAATAATGTCGCGCGTTAACACACGCCCTTTGTTTTGCAGTAATAAATCGAGTAGTTGAAATTCACGTGGAGTTAATATCATTTGTTCTCCGTTTTTCGTCAACGTATGAGTTGTACGATTGACTTCAAACGCTCCCCAGCGGACAATTTCTTCTTGAATCGGTGCAAATGTGCGCCGCGATAACGCTTTAAGGCGTGCCATGAGCTCATCGATTTCAAACGGCTTCACTAAGTAATCATCTGCTCCGGCTTCCAATCCTTCCACACGATCTTGTACCGCATCTTTTGCGGTTAACATTAAAATGGCTCCATGATAGCCATGTTTTCTTAAACGTTGACATACGCTAACGCCATCACCGTTTGGTAACATCCAATCTAAAATAATGACATCATAAAACGAAGCGAGTGCATAATCGTAAGCATCTTCTCCTTCTTGTACCCAATCAACATGTTCGACACCCTTTTTCTTCAACAAATGGACGATCAGTTCACCTAAATATACATCATCTTCTGCAAGCAACACTTTCATTCTTCTCACCTTTTTTTCTTTCATCATACCAAATCACGATGAAAAACAGGTGAAAACGGCATAAAAAACAGCAAAAAGGGAAATCTACGTGCGGAGGAGTGAAAACGATAACAATATGACGAATTTGTGAAAAAAGTTGCAAAGTTCTTTTATACCCCTTATAGTATAAATAGAAATACCTAATAGGGTATATAAGAAAGGGGGACACGGATGAAAAAATTATATTTTTTCCCACAAAAATATTTACTCATTAGCGTTCCAGCAACGTTGTTGCTCGGATTTATCTTAGGAACGTTTGTCGATACGAGTTTTTTAAAGTCGACCATTTTGTTTGCAACAATTATCATGATTTATGCAACGATGGTTGGTTTTAAATGGAAAGAATTAACCCATCTACGAGAAAAGAAAATATTGTTTGCTTCCATCGTTATCAATTTTCTTATTATCCCATTTGTTGCTTTTTCGATCGGAAAGACGATGTTGCAACATCATCCGATCATGTTTGCAGGGCTTGCTCTGTCCGCCCTTCTTCCGACGAGCGGAATGACGATTTCATGGACAGCCATTCAAAAGGGAAATATGACAGCAGCTGTTAAGCTGACCGTATTCGGTCTCGTGCTTGGCTCTTTATTGACGCCATGGTATTTGCTTGTAATGGTCGGAAAATATGTCGACATTAACGTGATGGAAACGTTCCGTACGATTTTACTCGTCGTGTTTGTGCCGATGGTTCTTGGACATATGACGTTTAAATGGTTGATGAAAAAATATACACCAGAACAATTTCAAAAACGAGTGAAGCCAAACTTTGCACCGTTAAGTATATGGGCCATGTTATATGTCGTATTTGTCAGCATTAGCATGCGAGCAAAAATGATTGTATCTAACTTACAGCTTATTGTCGTCGCATTGACGGTATTGTTACTTTTCTATTTCATTAACTATGTGATTAGCACATTGGTAGCCAAACAATTTTTCAATCGTGAAGACGGCATTGCGCTTGTCAATGGTACAGTTTTGCGTAATTTATCTATTGCGATTGGCTTAGCTGCAACGTCTTTCGGTGCAGAAGCAGCACTCATTGTTACTCTTGCTTTTATCGTTCAGCAACAGTCCATTGCTTACTATGGAAAAATAGCAAGTCGATATTGGTTTAAACAATTATAAAACAACGAAGAAAGGGAGTTGATTATGGTGAATAAAATGACATTTATCGTTCAAGCAACAACGGAAGGAATGACAACGCGAGCAAAAGCAGGAAAACATGAGTTCGTTATTGATGAGGCAAAACAAATGGGCGGTCAAGATTTAGGAGCGAATCCACTTCAAATGTTACTTGGAGCGCTTGCGGCATGTGAAAATGTTACTGCTCGCGTCGTTGCACGAGAGACGAACTTCGATTTACAAGACATGACTATCACGGTGAAGGGGCAATTCGACCCACGTGGATTTATGGGTGATTCATCTATTCGTCCGTATTTTGAACAAGTGTTTGTCGAAGTGGTCGTGAAAACGGAAGAAAGTGAAGAACGCATTCAGCAACTAAAAGAAAAAGTCGAAGCGCGTTGCCCAGTATATACGTTATTAAAATCAGCAGGTGTACAAATGAATGATCAATGGTACAAAGCATAGTAGAGCGGTATTTGCCGCTCTTTTTTTGTGTCATTAAAAGATAAGGGAAATCCCCTATGGGTATATAAGTTAACAACATATACAATGTAATTAAGTTAAGTAAACAAAATTGAAAGCGGATACAAAAGGAGCGATGAACGATGGCGAACGTTTATGATGTAAAAGTAGCAATCGTTGGAGCAGGTTCAGCAGGCATCTCTATTGCGGCACGGCTGTTAAGAAAAAATCGTCAATTATTTGGGCAGGTGCTACTTATTGATCCATCAGATAAACATTACTATCAACCGCTTTGGACGCTCGTTGGGGGCGGGGCTGCAAAAGTAGAAGACTCCGTTCGCGAGCAAGCATCGCTTATTCCAGATGGAGCGAGATGGTTGAAAGAAGCGGTCGATACGTTTTCACCAGAAAACAATACGTTAAAAACGAAAGAAGGCTCAACTGTTCGTTACGACTATTTAGTTGTAGCAGCTGGTGTTGAAATTTATTGGGATCAAATTAAAGGATTGAAAGAAACGATCGGCAAAAACGGTGTTTGCAGCAACTATTCATACGACTATGTGCAAAGCACATGGGAAAACATTCGCAACTTCCGCGGTGGGACAGCGATTTTTACCCAACCGAGTACACAAGTAAAGTGCGGTGGTGCACCACAAAAAATTATGTATTTAGCAGACGACTATTTCCGTCAATCTGGTGTACGAGAGAAAACAAACATCATTTTTGCTTCAGGATTACCAAACATTTTCGCTGTCAAAAAATATGCCGATACGCTTGAACAAGTCATTCAACGAAAAAACATCGAAACGAAATATCGTGTCGAGCTAGTTGAAATTGATGGAAAAGCGAAAAAAGCGACATTTGAACATCTCGATACGAACGAACGCTTTACGTTAAGTTTCGATATGATTCACGTAACACCACCGATGGGACCGCCAGCTTTTATTAAGAAAAGTCCATTAGCGGATGCGGATGGATGGGTCGATGTTGATCCGTATACGTTGCAACATAAAACGTATAAAAATGTATTTGGTGCGGGTGATTGCACAAATTTACCAACATCTAAAACAGGGGCAGCGATTCGAAAACAAGCACCAGTCGTGGCAGAAAATTTACTCGCACTTATGGACGAAAAACCGTTAAAAGCGCGCTACGACGGTTACACCTCATGCCCGCTCGTAACAGGGTATAACAAGCTTGTGCTAGCTGAGTTTGATTATGATAAAAATCCGCAAGAAACGTTCCCATTTGATCAGTCAAAAGAGCGGATGAGCATGTATATCATGAAACGAAATTTATTACCGATCGTTTATTGGAACGGCATGTTAAAAGGGTTGATGTAGAGGGGGAGGTAACATGTTACAATTACTCGAAAACGATGAACAACGAGAAGCGCTTCGTTACTTTGTTGAGAAACTCCCACAATTAAAAGAAGCAATGGAGTCAGTAGAAGAAAAAATAGCGGTTGTTCAACATGTGATGAACGATAAACAATCGCTTGAAGCACTGTTTACTGAGTTTGAGGAAAAAGCAGCGCCATTTCGACTAACGTCGGAACATCTTGAAGCGCTTGCAACGCTCATTCAAATGTTGCCAACGCTCGTCCAATGGCTACAAAAAGCAGAAGAGTTCATTTCGTTTGCGACGAGCGTGATCAATGATCGCGAGTCAATGGCGTATGCGATACAAGGGGCAAAAGATATCGTCCCAATTGAAAAAGGATTAACGGTTTTAAGAGAAACAAACGAACGCTTCCAACGCGAACGCGATTCGTCTACCGTATCACTATTACGCATATACCGTTTGTTAAAACACCCACTCATTCAAGATGGGGTGAAATATATAGAAACGCTACTTGATGTAGCAAGCAAACATAAATAAATTGGAGGGGATGTATATGTTATTTCGCTCATTTTTCGATGAACAACTAGCTCACATGTCTTATCTAGTTGGATGCCAGCGCACAGGGGAAGCAATCGTCGTCGATCCAGGTCGCAATGTCGATTGGTACATCGACACAGCGAAAAAAGAAGGATTGCAAATTGTTGCTGCAACAGAAACGCACATTCACGCAGACTTCGTTTCGGGCGCAAAAGAACTAGCAAAACGTTGTGGCGCAAAGCTTTATTTATCTGACGAAGGAGATGCAAACTGGAAATATCAATATTTAGATGAAGTCGATTACGAACTTGTAAAAGAAGGAAGCATCTTTACCGTTGGAAATGTTGAGTTTAAAGTGCTTCACACCCCAGGACATACACCAGAGCATATTTCGTTCATTCTAACAGATAAAGGCGGCGGTTCAACAGAGCCGATGGGGATTTTCACAGGCGACTTCGTTTTCGTTGGTGACATCGGCCGCCCAGACTTACTTGAAAAGGCAGCAGGAGTGGCTGGTACGGCAGACATTGGCGCGCGTCAAATGTTCCAATCGCTGAAAAAATTTAAAGCGCTCCCAGATTATTTGCAGGTTTGGCCAGCACATGGAGCGGGGAGCGCATGCGGAAAAGCGCTCGGGGCCGTTCCGGTGTCAACGGTTGGATACGAAAAGTTAAACAACTGGGCGTTAAAAATTGAAGATGAAGAAGAGTTTGTGAAACTATTGCTTGCAGGCCAACCAGAGCCACCAAAATATTTTGCAATGATGAAAAAAGTGAATAAAATCGGTCCTGCCTACTTGAACGAGGAAGAAGTGCCAGCGTTGCAAACGTGTGAGCAGCTCGATGATTATAAAACAAACGGGGCGTTTATTTTAGACGTTCGTCCATCTCAACAATTTGCGGAATCGCATTATGCAGGGGCAATCAACATTCCGTTTAACAAATCATTTACAAACTGGGCAGGCTGGTTCATCAATTACGACCAAGATATTGTATTGATCGCAAATCAAGAAGAAGTACAAGCCATTCGCAAAGCACTTGCTTATATTGGATTGGATCGCGTTGTAGCATATATCGAGCCATCTGTTGCATTACAAGGTGAAGTAGAAAGCTATGAAGAAATTGATGTGCATCAATTGCAACAATATTTAAAAGATGATCGCTATCATCTCATTGACGTACGCAACCAAGCAGAGTGGGATGAAGGATACATTGAAGGTGCACAGCATATAATGCTTGGTACGCTTGCGGATCGTTTACATGAGATTCCAGAAGGAAAAACATATATTGTTCAATGCCGTTCAGGTGCGCGCTCAGCCATCGGCGCAAGCATTTTGCAAGCAAAAGGGTTCAAACAAGTACTCAACTTAAAAGGCGGATATTTAGCGTGGACGAGAGAAAAGCTTCCAGTTGTGAAGCAATCATAAGGGCTGACGTTGTCAGGTGTGAGTAAAATATTTGTGGGTGACATTCAGGAATGATTCCCCGACGAGGGTTGCGAACTTTTGTTCGCGACGCTCGTCGGGGCCACCAAGCGAAGCGCGGTAGAAAAAAGCAAATGTCATGCAAAAAGGACTCTCTCCCTGCTATGATGGTGATGACCAACATCAATAAAACAGGAGGGAGAGAGTCCATGAAACATTTTACCACAGAATGGCCTTTATTAAAAGAGCTGGAGGAACAATTAGTCAGAACTCTTCAAAAGGTGTTCGCTGTCTTGTTGGCGGCCCTTTTGGAGG
>NZ_JXTH01000047.1 GCF_000836725.1 Anoxybacillus thermarum
GAACGAATGCCAAAGATATAACGGATCAAGTACATTTTGAACAACACAACCGGATCAATACTTGGTCGTCCATGATCGGGTGAGTATAGGTCTTTGACAATGTCGTAAATAAAAGAGAAGTCAATCGCTTTTTCTAGCTTACGCACAAGGTGATCCTCAGGAACAAGGTCATCAATCTTTACCGTTGTTTCCATATGTCTACGATCTTCTTGATGACGTTGAAGCATCCGATTTCCCCCTCCTATAAATACCCTTATACCTATATATTAAAACAGCTTGTCGACTTTGTCGACAAGCTGGCGCAAGAGATTTCCTCTTGCGTTTTTTTATTCCCTATCTTCCTATAACAACTAGCAAAGTTATAAAAAAACTTTGTCAATCCATGTTTTTTTATGATACATTAGCGTTTGACGATAATGATATGGAGGGTTTTTTATATATGTTAAAACAGCTTTCTCATCGCATGAAAATGAACATGACGCTGTCGATTAAAAAAGTGTTTGAACGATACATGGCAACAATCGGTTGGGATGAAACGAAATACGATGCGGCGGAACTGATGGAACAATGGCGTCATTACTTGTACAATGAAGCAACGTGGTTTTCAGAATTGGATGATGCGGTCAAAAGCAATCCGGAATTTCATGAACAGCTCGCCAACCGCATTAACGAAATTATCGGCCAACTCGTCAACGAACCGCCAACCGACGAACAAATCGCAGAAATTAACCGTCTCGTCGAACGGCTCGGCATCGAAGATTTTCCTTACGGCTGCAAATTAGAAGCAAAATATCATATCGAACGTCTCCAACAAGAGCTAAAAAAAAAGAAAAGCTGACGAAACGAGCGAGCGAAAAACAGCGAAAGCTAGCGGAAATTTTATATTATCAAGCATATGATGAGCCATTGCCGAATCGTGAGTATACGGTTGGGGATCTTTCTAAATTAATTAAAGAAGCAAAACAGAAGCTTCGAATGGAATTAGACGAAGAAAAGTATGTTCATTAAATTTGTTACTGATACCGACAGGGTTACATCTGTCGGTTGTTTTTTATAAAAAAATAGTAGAAGTCACTTATTTTTCACAATAAAATAATAATAAGTATATTGTAATTCTCTATTTGGTTTAATTCTGGGGGGAAAAGGGATGAAAACAGTTCGTAAAGCCATCATTCCAGCTGCGGGGCTCGGTACGCGCTTTTTGCCTGCGACAAAAGCGATGCCGAAGGAAATGCTTCCAATTGTCGACAAACCGACGATTCAATACATCGTTGAAGAAGCGATTGAATCGGGCATTGAAGATATTATTATCGTCACAGGAAAAGGAAAACGTGCGATCGAAGACCACTTCGATCATGCGTTCGAACTTGAACAAACTTTGCTGAAAAGCAACAAACACGATTTGCTTGAAAAAGTGAAAGAGCCGTCGAAAGTCGACATTCATTACATTCGCCAAAAGGAGCCAAAAGGGCTAGGTCATGCGGTCTGGTGCGCCCGCAAATTTATCGGCGACGAACCGTTTGCGGTGTTGCTTGGCGACGACATCGTCCAAGCCGATACCCCTTGCTTAAAGCAGCTGATGAACGAGTTCGAACAAACACATAGCTCCATCATCGGAGTGAAACAAGTCAGAGACGATGAAACACATCGTTACGGCATTATCGACCCACTCGACAAAAAAGGCCGTCGCTATCAAGTGAAACAATTTGTCGAAAAACCACCCATGGGAACTGCTCCATCGAACTTGGCAATTATGGGAAGGTATATTTTAACACCAGAAATTTTCATGTTTCTCGACAAGCAAGAAGCAGGGGCAGGTGGAGAAATTCAGCTGACTGATGCGATTCAACAGTTAAACGAAATTCAGCGTGTTTTTGCATATGAGTTTGAAGGTAAGAGGTATGACGTTGGAGAGAAGTTAGGGTTTATCCAAACAACGATTGAGTTCGGCTTGCAAAATGAAGAGATTAGAGATGAGCTATTAAAATTTATGGAGAAAATCGTTGAAGAAGAAGGACGATCAAAATAAAGCTTTGAGGATACTAGTCTTCAAGGCTTACTTCTTTGCATTTGGATTATTTAACTAATATACTCCTTTTTTATGTGTTTTTTTAGGTTAAGCTGGAATGAATCAAACTCTCCCAATGAAACGAGAAGCAATATGTTTGTATAGAGTGATGGGGTAATGGTTCTATTTTTATGAAATTTGTCGCTAAAAAAATAACAGGAAACGCTTGACTATATTTGAAAGTTTCTGTTATATTATATGTAACCGGTTACATAAAACAGAGGTGGAGAATAAATATGGCTACAATCCGAGATGTTGCCAAGTTGGCAGGGGTATCGGTTGCAACGGTTTCGCGTGTGTTGAACCAAAACGGTTATGTGAATGAAGAAACGGAAAAACGGGTGCGAAAAGCGATTGAGAAATTGAACTATAAGCCGAATGAAGTGGCACGGACGTTATTCAAAAAAACATCGAAAACGATTGGATTAATTGTTCCAGATATTTCGAATCCTTTTTTTCCTGAACTTGTTCGAGCCATTGAAGATGTGATGAACATTTACGATTATACAGTCATTTTGTGCAATTCCGATGAAAAAAGCGAAAAAGAGAAGCAATATATGGATGTGCTAAAACAAAAATATGTAGACGGCATGATTTTAACGACGAATCAACTGGCGATTGAGGAAGTGATGGAGTTAGATATTCCAATCGTCGTTCTTGACCGGCCGTCAGATCATTCCTTCCCATCGGTCATTGCGGATAATTATCATGGAGCCAGGCTAGCGACAAGGCATTTGTATGGCATCGGATGCCGAAAAATTGCCCATATTCAAGGCCCAGCGCATGTAGTAAACGCGATGCAGCGTTTTTACGGGTATCGCGATGAAATGAAAAGTCTAGGGCTTTGGGAAGAAGCGCTCATCATTCAAGGAAATTATCAGCTAAGACAAGCAAAGGAGGCAGTGCTACAAGCTCTTCAAACAAATCAAGTTGATGGAATTTTTGCTGGGAACGATGCGATGGCGGTTGGAGCACTAAAAGCTGTTCAACAACTGGGGCTACGCGTCCCTGAAGATGTGGCAATCATTGGGTATGACGGTATCCCGTTAACAGAGATGACAACACCGGAGCTGTCGACCATTTCGCAACCGATTTATGAAATGGGAGCGATTGCGGCACGGCTTTTAGTGAAAAAAATTGAAGGTCAATTCATTGAGCAGCTTCATTACGTATTGCCTGTTACACTTATTGAGCGAGAGTCGACGAACAGGAGGGGAAAATCGTGAAAAAGCCGACAATCACTGTCATTGGAAGCATGAATATGGATTTAGTGACGATCGCGAAACGAATGCCGCTACAAGGCGAAACGGTACTAGGGGAAATGTTTCGCCTCATCCCTGGGGGGAAGGGCGCGAATCAAGCGGTAGCGGCAGCACGGCTTGGTGCGGATGTTCATATGATAGGTGCTGTTGGTGCTGATGCGTTTGGAACAGAGTTGCTTCAGCATTTAAAAAGAGAAGGGATTTTTGTTGACGGTGTGAAACCGGTTACAGATATTGAAACGGGTATTGCGACGATTGTCATTTCCGAAGGAGATAACCGTATCATCGTCGTCCCTGGGGCCAATCACGCGCTATGCCCAGATGATCTAGAGCGATGGGAAGAGAAGATCGCAAAAAGTGATGTTTGCCTTCTTCAACTGGAAATTCCACTTTCTGTTGTGGAACGGGCGGTGTTGATCGCAAAACGGCACGCTGTTCGCGTCATTTTAAACCCAGCACCAGCGCAGCCGCTTCCAGACATGTTACTCGATCAAGTAGATGTTTTAACGCCAAATGAGCACGAAAGAGATATTGTGCTAGCAGGGAGAGCGATAGAGAAGTGGGTGCACAAATTTATCGTGACAGAAGGAAAACGCGGCGTTTCGTTCCAGCGAAACGGTGAATGGATACGTATTTCGGGGTTTCACGTACCAGTTGTCGATACGACAGGGGCGGGGGATACGTTCAACGGGGCGCTGGCGGTGGCATTAAGTAAAGGTATGGCATTAGAAGAAGCTTGCGGTTATGCGAACGCGGCAGCAGCACTTTCAGTAACTAAGTTAGGGGCGCAAACGGGAATGCCGACAAAAAAAGAACTTGAGTCGTTTCTTGCGGAGAAAGGGTGAAAACGATGAAAAAACATGGGGTATTAAATAAAGAACTAAATACAGCATTTGCTTCGCTAGGACATACAGATATGATTGTCATCGCTGATTGTGGGTTGCCAATTCCGAAAGAAGTGACGCGCATAGATTTATCCGTTGTTAAAGGCTTTCCGTCCTTTTTATCTGTACTCGATCCCATTTTAGAAGAATTGGAGATTGAAGCGATTACGATTGCGGAAGAAATGCAATCACACAATCAAATAATGTACCAAGAAATACAAAAGAGATTTATGAACACGACGACACATATCGTTTCCCATGAACAACTAAAAGAAATGATGAAATCAGCCAAAGCGGTGATTCGTACAGGAGAAGCGACTCCTTACGCCAATATGATTCTTCACTCCGGCGTCAATTTTTAAGGGGGAGAGAGACGTGCCATTCATTCAAATGAAAGGAATTAAAAAGGCGTTTCACCAACATCTCGTCTTAGATGGAGTCGATTTTGAAGTATGTGCAGGAGAAGTGCATGCGCTCATGGGGGAGAATGGAGCAGGGAAATCGACGTTAATGAAAATATTGACAGGGATGTATGAAAAAGATACCGGGACGATTACAGTAGATGGAAAAGAGGTTCATTATCGGCACCCAAAAGAAGCGGAGCGAGACGGCATTGTGTTTATTCATCAAGAACTGAACATCATTCCGACGTTAACAGTCGCAGAAAATGTGTTTTTAGGACGTGAATATACGATCGGAAAAACAGGATGGATTCGTCAAAAAGAAATAACAAATGAGGTGAGAACATATTTACAAAAACTTGGCATGGACATCGATCCGGACAATGTCGATCAAGAAACGATTATGCGCGCAGCGACAGGGGGAGACGTATAATGCAAAAGCCAATCGTCCAGGAGAAAACAAATGTTTGGAAGTTAACAGGCGTTCATACGTGAGAGGACCGCCTTTCTTCGGCAGTCCTCTCACATTTTCGCACTACTTGAAGCGAATGGTCGCAAGTCGTCGGTTTACTTCTTCGATGTCAAAGCGCTCTGGATCAAAGTCGTCCCCGTACCATTCGGCATACCATTCTAAAAACTCTTGACGCTCTTGTTTTCGCGTATCGTCCTTCATCATATCGATCGCATCTTGGTAGCCCCAAACCCCACCAACATCTTCGGGAGGGCATGCTCGTGATCCTTTGATACAAATTGGATGTGTTAACGGTTCGATTCGCTTTTCGATTTTTTCCAATGTAATGATATGATCCCAGTTGTCTCCGAAGTCATACGTATATAGCACTTTTTGTTTCTCTTTACTTAAATATTTTTTAATCGGTGTTTTTCGTGAATCGAGCTTGTCCTTCCAAAGAGTCATAAATCGATCATCTGGATGCGGGACGTCAATGATCGCATCACTTGTTTCGAACTGATACAAATGGTAATTTCCCCATCCCATCGCCTCTTGGATAATGAGATGGAGCTGATCGAATGTTATGTCGCTTGGGACGAGCACACGTCGCCAAATCGGTGGACGGATGCCGCGCAACTGAATTTTTAATTGATAAATTGTTTCGGCTTTCTTGACTTGTTCTAAAGTTTTTTCAATCTCGTGGCGGAGCGAAGCAGGTAATGTCTCGTAATCTGATAATCTTGTAATCTTTTTTAATGTTTCCCATGCAGTTGGCATATGCTATTCCTCCTCTGTCCTTTTACTATTATCATAGACAAATGTTCACTTTCTTATAAGTGAAGTGACTTGCTTTCTAAAAAATATTTTTCAGAATAGCTGTACCGTGCAAAAGTGTTCGTATTTGTGTACACTGAAAGAAAAAGGGCACGGAGGTTAGCAATGAACATTGTCGTTGTTGGGACAGGATATGTCGGTTTAGTGACAGGTGTAGCGCTTGCGCATATTGGGCATCGGGTGACGTGCGTCGATGTCGATGAAGAAAAAGTGAAGCAGATGGGACGAGGCATTTCCCCGATTTATGAGCCGGGAATTGAGACGCTCATGAAAGAAAATATGGAGGCGAATCGTTTGTTTTTTACAACGGACGGTGCGCGTGCGTATCGCGAAGCGGATGTGATTTATATTGCGGTCGGCACGCCTGAAAACGAAGACGGCTCAGCGAATTTAACATATATTTATCAAGCGGTGAAAGATATTGCCTCATCCGTGACGAAAGATGTCATTGTCGTGACAAAAAGTACGGTGCCGGTCGGGACGAATCACGAGATGCAGCGCATGTTTCAACAGCTCGCTCCGCATGTGCGCATCGATGTCGTGTCCAATCCTGAATTTTTACGGGAAGGCTCAGCAATTTATGATACGTTTCATGGCGACCGAATTGTGATCGGGGCGGATGATGAACGGGCAGCAGCTGTGGTCGCACACATTCATCGTCCATTTGGCATTCCGATTTTTCAAACCGATATTCGTAGCGCAGAGATGATTAAATATGCCTCAAACGCCTTTTTGGCGACGAAAATTAGCTTTATTAACGAAATTGCGAACATATGTGAAAAAGTTGGTGCCGATATTGAACAAGTGGCAGCCGGAATGGGAATGGATCAACGCATCGGCTCATCGTTTTTACGGGCGGGCATTGGATATGGCGGTTCGTGTTTTCCGAAAGATACGAAAGCGTTAGCGAAAATTGCCGCAAATATCGATCATGATTTCGAGCTGCTGAAGGCGGTCATTGAAGTGAACAATAAGCAACAACGAAAGCTCATTGAAAAAGCAAGAGAGCGTTTTGGACATATTCAAGGCAAAAAAATCGCCATTCTCGGTTTGTCGTTTAAGCCAAATACAGACGATATGCGGGAAGCTGCGTCGCTTGTCATCGCACGGGAACTTGTTGCTGAGCAGGCGATCGTTGTCGCTTACGATCCGATTGCGATCAATAAAGCAAAAGCCGTATTGCCGAAAGAAGTTATATACGCAAGCCATGTCGAAGAAGCGCTCAAAGACGCTGATGCAGCGATGATTTTAACAGAGTGGGATGAATTCCGTCAGCTTGACTTATCTATATACGTCAAGCAAATGAAAACGCCAATTATTTTTGATGGGCGCAATTGTTACGCGCTTGAAGATGTCAAAAAATATGCAATCGAATATTATTCGATCGGGAGAAAGCCAATGAATTAAGACAGAAATGATGATAGATTTTTACATATATGTATAGTAATATGTTCATATATCGAGTTGAAAGGAGTTTCTGTATGATTTTAGTCGTTGGTGGGGCAGGATATATCGGCAGCCATGTAGTGAAGGAGTTAGTCGAAACGAAGCCGGTCATCGTGCTTGATAACTTGTCGACAGGACATCGTCATCTCGTTGACAAACGAGCGGTGTTTGTGCATGGCGATTTAGGCGATCGTGCGGCGCTTATGCGCATATTTGAAAAATATCCAATCGATGCGGTCATGCATTTTGCGGCAAACAGTTTAGTTGGCGAGTCGGTTGTCGAGCCGATGAAATATTACAAAAACAATGTCGCAGCGACGTTGACATTATTAGAAACGATGATGGAATATGGAGTGAAGCGCTTCATTTTTTCGTCGACGGCTGCGGTATATGGCATTCCGAACGTCGATCTCATTACAGAACAATGTCCGACAAATCCAATTAATCCGTACGGTCGTTCGAAGTTAATGATTGAGCATATGCTTTCTGATTTTGCATCAGCATATGATTTACGTTACGTTGTGTTGCGCTATTTTAATGCGGCAGGTGCGCATACAAGCGGTGACATTGGAGAGGATCATCACCCAGAAACGCACTTAATTCCGCTTATTTTGCAGCATTTGCTCGGATTACGCGATAAAATTTCAGTGTTTGGCACAGATTACGATACGCCAGACGGCACATGTATTCGGGATTACATTCATGTGACCGATTTAGCGGAGGCGCACATTCTCGCTTTGCATGCCCTCCTTTCTGATGAGAAAAAGACGGCGGTGTACAACCTTGGCAACGGGCTCGGTTATTCGGTGAAAGAAGTGATCGACATGTGCGAGCGCGTCACAGGGAAAAAAGCAACGATTGAATATACAGAGCGCCGTCCGGGAGATCCGGCTCGACTCGTTGCTTCATCCGAAAAAATTGCCCGCGAACTCGGCTGGCAAGCGACACGTTCGTTAGAGGACATCATTAAAACCGCTTGGAATTGGCATAATAAGCAAAGAGGTTGAATACGTTTCAGCCTCTTTTTTCGTTTGTTTCCAAATTTGACAATCGATTTATGTGTTCGTTACTCTATCATTAGAACAAATATGGGGGGATATACGGTGGGCATTAGCCATTTTTCGATTCGGCGTCCTGTGCTGACATTTGTGTCGATGATTATCGTCATTCTTTTAGGGGCGGTATCGTTGCTCAATATTCCAATGAAGCTAATTCCAGATATTCAGCCACCCGTAGGGGTTGTTGTGGCGACGTATCCGGGGGCAGGGCCAACGGAAGTGCTTGAAAAAGTGACGAAGCCGTTAGAAAGCAGTTTAGCGACATTGCCGGGGTTAAAGTCGATGACGTCAACATCCCAAGAAGGCTCGACACTCATTTTATTGCAGTTTTCATGGGCGACAGTCATTGACGAGATGCAAAATGATGTGATGCAGCGCATCGATCAAGCGCCACTTCCAGATGATGTGCAAAAGCCGTCATTTTTAAAGTTTGATCCGTCGCAGTTTCCGATTATTCAAATGACGTTAACAAGCAAAAAAGAAACAGGCGAGTTGAACGCATTAGCGCAGCAGTTAAAAGCGGAGCTTGCAAAAACGGAAGGGGTTGCGAGCGTGAACGTATCGGGCACGTTAACGAAACGGGTGCGCGTGCTCGTTGATCAAAATAAGCTTCGTACATATCGCCTGTCGCAACAAGATATCGCTAATCTTATTTCAGCGAATAACGTGTCGCTGCCGGGTGAAACGGTTGTGGTCGATGAGCGGCAATTGTCGACGCGCATTTTAAGCACTGTGCAATCGGTCGACGATTTAAAAAAGCTCGTCGTTGCGGTGAATCCGTTGACAAATGAACGCATTCGTCTACAAGACGTGGCGAAAGTTGAGCTCGTCTCACCAAAGCAACAAACGATTACTCGAACGAATGAACAGCCATCTGTGCTCATGAGCGTACTGCAAAAGGCGGATGCGAATACGGCGGAAGTGTCACAATCGTTTCAAAAGCAGCTAGATAAGCTATTGAAAAAAGAACAATTTAAAAACGTCCATGTCGATATTTTATTTGACCAAGGGGAGTTTATTGAACGGACGATTCGCAATATTGCCCAGTCGCTCGTTTTAGGTGGCGCGTTTGCGATGGCTGTGTTGTTTTTATTTTTACGCAATATAAAAAGCCCGATCATTATCGGCATCGCCATTCCGTATTCGGTCATTGTGACGTTCGTTTTAATGTATTTTTCCGACTTTACGTTAAATATTATGACGCTTGGCGGATTAGCACTCGGAATCGGTATGCTTGTCGACAACTCGATCGTCGTCATTGAAAATATTTCGCGCCATTTGGCGATGGGGAAAGAGCCGAAAGAAGCGGCAAAAGACGGGGTGAGCGAAGTCGGAAGCGCCATTGTCGCCTCGACGTTGACGAGCGTGGCGGTATTTATTCCTGTATTATTTATTACCGGATTAATTGGTGATTTGTTTACCGAGTTTGCGTTAACGATTGCGTTTAGTTTGCTTGCTTCGTTGTTTGTCGCGTTAACGGTTGTGCCGATGCTTGCGAGCCGTTGGCTACGTCCGCGCAGACGTTATCGGGAAGAAGCGCGATTATCTTCTCCCCCGATGCGCGCGCTGGAAAAAAGCATTCGTTGGGCATTGCGCCATCGTTTTATCGTGTTATTGTTAGCGGTTGGATTGCTTGGCGTTGGTGTTGTCGGTGTAACGAACGTAGGCATGCAGTTTTTGCCGAATACGGATGAGGGATTTTTCTCGATTCGCGTGCAAACGGGTGACGGTTACTCTTTAGAAGCGACAGAGCGCGTCGTTGCCGCCATTGAACATGAATTAAAGCAAGTCGATGAGATTGAAACGTACGTGAGTCTCATCGGTTCAACGCAAGAACAGTCGTTTCGCGGGACGACGCAAAGCAACGTCGCTGAAATATATGTGAAAATGAAGCCGAAAGATGAGCGAAATCGGTCTGTGTTCGTTGTCGTTGACGAATTAAAAGCGCCTGTGCAACAAGCGGTAAAAAACGTGAATCAAACAGCGGAAGTATCGTTTAACTTGCAAGCGTCGACAGGAAGTGCGCCAAATACGTTAACGTTCAGCGTGAAAGATACGGATGAACAGCGTCTAAAGCAGGTGGTTAGCCAAATTGAAAAGCGGATAAAAGCGTTAAAAGAAGTAAAAGAAGTATCGACAGATTTATCGGAAACGGTCGATGAAATTCAAGTACAGATCGATCGCGATAAAGCGTTACGGCATGGGTTGACGCCAGCGCAAGTGGCGGTCGTTGCCCAACAAATGACGCGCGGAATGACGGCGACGCGCATCATTGATGCATCTGCGAACGTATACGATGTGACGGTTGAATACGATGAAAACGTGAAAAATTCTGTGTCCGACTTAAAGCAGCTGCTTGTGAAAAAGCCGGACGGTTCGTTTGTGAAACTCGGCGATATCGCCTCGGTCACCGTTGGAAAAAGCCGTGTCCAAATTCAGCGCGTAAATGAGCAAAGCGCGGTACAGTTTACGGTAAAATATAAAAGTTCGGTAACGCTGGGTGACATATCTGCGCTTGTTGATCGAGAAATCGCTAAGCTCGATCTTCCGTCTGAAACGGACATCGTCTTTAGTGGCGATCGGGAGTTATTAGAATCGTCGATTGACGATTTAGCGTTAGCGTTTGCGCTGGCGGTGACGTTCGTCTATCTTGTTATGGCGGCGCAGTTTGAATCGTTTAAACATCCGTTTATTATTATGTTTACCATTCCGCTCATGATCATCGGCATTACAGCTGGATTATGGCTAACACAAACGCCGATGAGCGTCATGGTCATTATCGGCGGCATCGTCCTTGCGGGCATTGTCGTGAACAATGCGATTGTGCTTGTCGACTACATGAACCAGATGCGCGCGCGTGGGGAGCGAGATATCATTGTCACAGCGGTGAAACTTCGTCTTCGTCCAATTTTAATGACGGCGTTAACGACGATTTTAGGTTTGTTGCCGCTTGCTTTTGGTATCGGTGACGGAGCGGAACTAAATCAACCGATGGCGATTACGGTCATTGGCGGATTAATCAGCAGCACCTTTTTAACTTTATTTATTATCCCGATTGTATATAGCTTTACGCTGCCAAGAAAGTTTTATATTTAAAAATAAACAGCCGACGTTAGCGGCTGTTTATTTTTCGTTGTTCTAGCTTTTTTGCCATTTGTTCAAGCAGTTTTTCCCATAATGTTTGTTGTTTCGTTCCTTTTTTCTTCGCCATGTTCCACCTCAAGATGATGATAAAGTAAATAGTTCGCGCAGTTGTTCGTTGGATAGTTCGGTAATCCACGTTTCGCTTTGGATGAGCTGTTCATTTAGCGCTTTTTTCATTTCAATCATTTCGTCAATTTTTTCTTCGATTGTGCCGGTTGTAATGAATTTATGAACATGAACGAATTTCGTTTGCCCAATCCGATACGCGCGGTCTGTCGCTTGATTTTCAACAGCAGGGTTCCACCAACGGTCAAAATGGATGACGTGATTTGCGGCGGTTAAGTTTAACCCTGTGCCGCCTGCTTTCAGCGATAAAATGAATATATGAAACTGTCCATTTTGAAACTGCTCAATCATCGTGTCGCGCGTTTGTTTCGGTGTGCTTCCGTTTAAAAAGACGACAGTTTCTTTCAAATGTGTCGATAACACATGCTGGATCATTTCACCCATTTGAATATATTGGGTGAAAATTAAACAACTTTCCCTATTTTCACGAATTTGTTCGACAAGTTCAAGCAATTTTTCTAGTTTATGTGATCGTTCAACGACTTGGTTTGGATGCTCTTCTTTTAAATAAAGCGCAGGGTGATTGCATAGTTGCTTTAAATTGTTTAACATTTGTAAAATAATACCGCGCCGTGCAAAGCCGTCTACTTGTTCGAGTTTTTCGAGCGACTGTTGCACAATTTGTTCATATAATGAAGCTTGCTCGACGGTCAGCGGACAATATTCTTTTTGTTCTAGTTTATCTGGTAAATCAAGCGCAATGCGTTCGTCTGTTTTCGTTCGGCGCAGCAAAAACGGGCGAATGAAGTTTTGTAGTTTTTCTGTCGCCTGCTGATCCCCATTTTTTTCAATCGGGGTGGCAAAGCGGCGTTGAAATTCTGTTTGTGAGCCTAAGTAGCCCGGATTTAAAAAGTGGAAAATGCTCCATAGCTCGTTTAACCGGTTTTCAATCGGTGTTCCTGTGAGCGCAATTTTATGTCGCCCTTTCAGCTTGCGAATAGCGCGTGCTTGCTTCGTTTGGGCGTTTTTAATGTTTTGCGCTTCATCTAAACAAATGACGTCCCAGTTGATGCTTGTGAGGTCGTCAAAATCTAAATGCGCCAAGCTATATGATGTAATGACGAGGTCGTAGCTTTTCACCTTTTCGGCAAACGCATCACCGTGTTCGCGATTTGATCCGTGATGGACGTAAACGTTTAAAGACGGCACGAATTGCTTACACTCTTTTTGCCAGTTGCCGATGACGCTCGTCGGGCAAATGAGCAAGGCAGGTCCTTTTCGTTTTTCGTTTTCTTTCACATATGCAAAATAGGCAAGCATTTGTATCGTTTTTCCAAGACCCATATCATCAGCTAAACAGCCGCCAAAGCCGAACTGACGCAAAAAGACGAGCCAGTCGACACCGCGTTGTTGATACGGACGCAACGTACCGTGAAACGTTTTTGGTACGGGGACGGTCGGAATATGGTCGATATGTTTTAATTTTTGAATGAGCGACGTAAACGAACGGTTCAGTTCAATGTCAATCGGATCGTCATGCTCATCTTGTTCTGTTCGTTGCTCAGCAAGTGTTTGTGCAAGCACGTCGCGAATGGATAGCCCTTCTTTTTTCGCTTGTTTGATTAGCGTTTGAACGCGTTGAATAAGCGCGGGATCAAGCTGCACCCATTGATCGCGAATGCGTACGAGGCGACGTTTTTGAGCCACAAGTTCTGCAAATTGCTGTTCTGTCAATTCGACACCGTTTGTAGCGATGCGCCAGTCGAAATCGACGAGTGCATCTAATCCGAATACAGATGTCGATGATGATTTGACGCGAGCTTTTACCCGAAGTTTTGTTTGTTTCACGACTTCCCACCATTCTGGCACAATGACGCGAACGCCTGCTTCAGTTAGTTCAATAGTTGCTTCCACTAAAAAGCGCCACGCTTCTTCTTCGTTTAGTTCGTTGCGCAATGCCCCGTTTTCGCTCAGCCATGGGACGATCGTTTGCCATCGTTGTTGTGCCCGTTCGACGTGACTAGCGTACGCTTGCCAAGCGCGCGGCATCGTTCCGTCATACACGGTCATTTTTTCCGTTTTCGTATCGATGAAGACGGTGTCGAGCGGCCACGGTTCATTTTCTTCGTTTGGTTCACGTAAACGAATCGCAACGACAAAAGGCGGACGGTTTCGATCCCAACCGATTTCCGTTAACCAATCGTGCTCGTCCATCAATGGCGCACCGTCGCTTGTCAGAAGCGGATATGTTTTCACGATTTGTTCCCACGTTTCTTTTAGTTCTATGTCAGCTTGAATCCAGTCGTTTATCGCTTCAGAGCGCCACATAGAAATGAACGGATGGTTCTCTTCTGTTCCTTTCCAGCCGAACTTTCCGTTTTTCCATGCTGCAAAGTCGGGCATAAACTGTTTTTGTTCGATATGTGCAATGATTTGTTTTGCCCACGATTGAAATTGTTTGCTTTGTTCATCCCATATGATGTCAACGAACTCGTTTGTGGATGGATAAGCAAAAAACGTGAGCGCTTCCCAAGGAGAAAGGAGAATGCCAATATGTGTTCCAATCGTTTCGATAGGGGCAAATGTGCCATAAAACGTTTCTTCATGCCAACAAAAGACGAGGTCTCTCCAATTACTTGGATGTGTATCGTCGCTATAAATGAAAAATTGTTTTTGTTCCTCAAGCCAGCGGCTTTGTAGTTCCAGTTGCATCATATGAATTTCCCTTTCCGTAACAAATCTTGAAAGGCGCGCAATCGTTTCGTTTGTTCAGCAAGTTTTATGATGTATGCTTCCCAGCGAGGCATTTGTTTTAAAGCACGATAATGAGCCCGTAGTTTTCGCAAATGTTTGATTGCTTGTTCGTATGCGCTCCGATTTTTTTGTTCGATGTAGTACATAATCGTTTGATGATAAAGCGGAAGAGCGAGCGAACGATCCGCTTGTTCAACGGATTTCAAATGATATGGTGGAATCATATCGACGTTTGCTTTTTCGAGCATATATAATTCGGTTAGCTTTTTCCATTTTTGTTCATCGAACAAGTAGTCGATGTACATATAAAAACTATACGGAAGAAGCTTTTGAAGAAGCTGTTCGTATCGTTCTGTTTCATCGCTTTTTGTTGCGATGCTGTATTGACTATGCGCAGATAATACGGTGCGAACAAACCAATCGCGGTCAGTCATATGAAGCGAATGTAAGTATGATTCCATATTTTTCTCAAGCCGATGAAACCACTCGGCTCCGCGTTGTATTTGTTTTTTCGCAAAAGACGTGTGCATAAAATCAATGATATGTTCCGTTGCTAAATATGGAAACGGTTCAATGAGCTGATAGGCGCGATGATCGTTTTCAAGCAAAAACGATACGTACGAAGCAGCAGCGATAAATGGGATTTTTTGTTCGACTGTTTCTTTCTCATTTAGCTTTTTTATCGCCCAGTTGCATTCTTCTTCGCGATATGACGGATCAGTAAATAGATTATTCCATATCGTTTTATATACATCTAGTATTTGTGTAAAGTACGTTAATTCGCCTGACAATATGTTTCGCGCGTACGGAATCGAAGCGTATATGAGTTGTTCGTGCAGCTTTGTACGCGGCTTTTTTGCCAAGTCTTTGATCGCTTGCTGCACCGATTGGACAATTTGATTGACGTGCCGCTCCTGCATCATCGCAGAGTAGCTCCACGGTTGTTGCGGGATGCGAGTCATTTTCATGAATGTAAATAACGATGCGTGCACGTAATACAGATGGTCCAAAAACGGTTTTTTTGCTGTCGGACGCTCGAACATTTCGAAAAAGAAATGAACGAGTCTTCGCATCTGTTCCTCCTCAGTTATATTGTAAAGGGGGATGCGGCGATATGCTTTTTCAAAGGAGTCCCACCAAGCTTCAATAATGTTTCCGTTGGGTGGCATGTCTTTCTCGCGTTGTTCAGCGGGTTGTTGGCTCACTTGTATGTTGTTTTGTTTTGCGTGTTTTTGCTTCGCGTGTTTTTGCCTCGCGTGTTTTTGCTTCGCCGTCGGCTCTTTCCATTGCCGAATCAAGTTTCCGACTACGTCGATTTGATTGTATGCATATAAAAATAACGCAACATTGTGCGGACATAATCCGACTGTTGTGCAAGAACAAGACGAACCAGCCGCTTGTTTCAGTCGAAAAGAAGGCTCATACGTATGCCCTCGGTCTGTCACCTTCCCTTTTAGTACATCATTTTCTACCGTCACATTATATACATGTCCTGTTCGATACAGTTGCCATGCTCGCTTGATGACGTCGCTATGCTTTTTGTACGGTAAAAGCTTCATGAGACGTTGAGCCGCTTTTGTCATCACTTCTTGCGATAACATCGTCTGTAACATACGAAAGCTCCTTTTTTATCAATTTGCCCTTATTTTAGCATGTGTGTTTGTTGTTTACAAACGTGGGGAATGAAAGAACGTTTTTAACGTTTGTTTATTTTGTAATAAGTCAGCAAGTGTATAGGCATCGAGCGTTTGTAAAAATGCTTGCAATGCTTCATGAAGCACATGTTTCAGTTGGCAAACGGGTGTAATAATGCAGTCATTTCCGTGAGCGGCAAAGCATTCAACGAGCGATAAATTATCTTCCGTTTGCCTAACGACAGCGCCAATGCGGATGTCTTCTGGTTTTTTAGCGAGGCGAATGCCACCGTTTCTTCCACGAATCGTTTCAATCAGACCGAGCTTCCCGAGATCGTATACGATTTTACTGAGGTGGTTTTCCGAAATGGAAAACGTACGAGAAATTTCTTTTATATTTGTTTTTTCTCCTTCTTCTAGCGCACCTAAAAAAAGAAGAACTCGTAGCGCATATTCTGTATAGTTCGTCAACTGCATAATTTTTTCACCTTTTCATTTTTATTTTACCTATATAGTAGCACATTCTTCAGTTTTTCCGTCATGTAATGAAGTAGTAATAAAAACATGTATTTTATATATTGCTTTTTTGTTCGATGTATGGTTCAATAAACATGTATATTAAATACATGTTTTGGGGGATATGTGTAATGAGTGCAACAAAATCTTTATTAAACGAACGTACGATACAAATCATTCAATCTACTGTACCTGTATTAGAACAATATGGGGAGCAAATTACACGTCGCTTTTATGAACTGATGTTTGCTAATCATCCGGAGTTATTGAACATTTTTAATCATGCTCATCAAAAACAAGGAAGACAACAAAAGGCGTTAGCAGCATCGATATATGCCGCAGCGAAGCACATTGATCGTTTAGAAGACATTTTACCTGTTGTGAAGCAAATTGGTCATAAACATCGTAGTTTAGGTGTCAAAAAGGAGCATTATCCGATTGTCGGCAAACATTTATTGCTTGCGATTAAAGATGTGCTTGGTGACGCTGCGACAGATGAAGTGATTGAAGCGTGGGGCGAAGCTTATGGAGTCATTGCTGATGTGTTTATTCAAGTAGAACAACAAATGTACGATGAGGCAGCGAAAAAACAAGGTGGATGGGTTGATTTTCGTCCTTTTGTTGTGCAGAAAAAAGTGAAAGAAAGCGATGTTATTACATCATTTTATCTCGTTCCGCAAGATGGAGGGGAAATAAGCGATTTTCTTCCCGGTCAATATGTGAGTGTGAAAGTACAAATTCCGAGCGAAAAATATACGCACATTCGTCAATATAGTTTGTCGGATATGCCAGGGCAACCATATTATCGCATCAGTGTGAAACGGGAAGTTGAAACAAATCAAAAACCTGCTGGTATTGTATCGAATTATTTGCATGAACATGTGAAAGAAGGGGACGTGCTTGAATTAAGCGCGCCAGCTGGTGATTTTACGATTGATATGAGCAAAGAAACACCGGTTGTATTTGTGAGTGGTGGTGTAGGTACTACACCGTTATTAAGTATGGCAAAGGCAGTCGCAAAACAACAGCCGAATCGCCCGATTACGTTCGTTTGTGCTGCTGTTCATGGACGTGTTCATGCGTTTGATCAAGAGTTGCGCGCACTCGTCAAACAAGGGAACGTATGTTATCATGTTTGTTATGAGCAGCCATCAAATGAAGACCGCAGTCATCCACATTTTGAAAAGGCCGGATTGGTTGATGTACAGTTGTTACAGCGTGTCATCAAGCAAACGAATGTCGATGTATATATGTGCGGTCCAATTCCGTTTATGAAAGCTGTGAAAGATGCTCTTCGTGAAAACGGAATAAGCGAACAACACATTCATTATGAATTTTTTGGTCCTGCTAGCCAATTATAAAATGATTCAGGGCTACGATATATTTAGATATTGATATGAAAAGGTGCTCTTGTTGGGCACCTTCATTTTTTCTTACAACAGAGGAGAAAATGGTAAAATGGTTTGTAGATGTTGATATGTAGAAAGGGTTTGAACAATGACACAAACAAATCGTTTGATATGGTGGGGACTTGTGTTTATATGGTGTGGGCTTATTTACTATTTTACAGAGTCTCCGCTATTTACCGGAGAGCAAACGGCGCAATGGATTCGCCATTGGTTGAATTATTTCGGGATTGAAACGAACCGTCCTGTGAGCGATGGGGTATTTTCATGGAATTTTATCGTTCGAAAATGTGCGCATATGACGGTGTTTGGAACGTTAGCGTTTCTTGCGTGGAGAGCGACAGCGTCTTACCGCTTCGCATGGTTATTTACTCTTTTTTGTGCCATCTTCGACGAATGGCATCAATCGTTTCAGCCGAAGCGAACGGCACTATTTTCTGACGTCATGATCGATATGATCGGGGCAACGATCGTTTTATGGATCGTTTGGAAGGCGAATAAGCGAGCATAGGCGCTCGCTTATTCACTAGCTTTTTTCCACTTTGCGCTTCTTCCTTTGCCAATTGGGGTAATTTTCCTTTCTTCTTTTAATTCGTTTAAGACGCGATTGATTGTTGCTTCACTAATGTCCGGACAGGCATGGCGAATATCTTCTTTTGTAAAGTACCCATTTTTTCCTTCAATAAAATCTTTAATGCGTTTTTGTTTGTTTCCGCGACTTGTTTCTATATAGCCAACACGTTCTTCGAGTTTTTTATATGCGGCAACAATGATCGATAAGAAGTAGTGCAGCCAAGGGAAAATGTCGTTTTTCCCTTCATGCCAATGGATTGATGAGCGCTTTAGCACGTCGTAATATGTTTCTTTACTTTCCTCAATGAGTGTTTCCATACTAATATAGCGGCCGACTTCATATCCGGATTTGTATAATAAAAGAAGAGTTAATAAACGTGACATCCGTCCATTGCCGTCGTGAAATGGATGAATGCAAAGGAAATCTAAAATGAAGGTTGCAATTGCAATTAATGGATGTACGTCACTTTTTTGAACTGTATGTTGAAAAGTCATGCAAAGAAGGCGCATATGTTCATCGGTTTGGAAAGCTGGTACAGGAATAAAACGGATAAACTTTTCACCATTCGGGAGTGTTTCACTTATGTACTTATCTTGATTTTTCCACTCTCCTCCTTGCGAAGGAACATACTCGTATAAATCATGATGCAGTTGTTTAATGATAGAAGGGGATAGTGGAATGGCGTCGTATGATGCGTGGATTAATTTTAACACATTTCTGTATCCGGCAATTTCCCCTTCCGATCGATCCATCGGTAACGTTCGTTCAGCCATAATGCTTTTAAGCCGTTTATCTGTAATGACGATTCCCTCAATCGCATTTGATGATTTTGTGGATTGAATGATCGCTACATTTTTCAGCGTTTCGAGTATTTGAGGAGATTGCTTTTTGTATAAGTCTTGTTTCCCTTTGTATTCATCAATTTTTGTAAGTAGTTGAATCGTTTCCATGGAGTATGGGAGATGTTTCAATAGCTCGTAATTGTATATGCGCATCATATCACCTCGTTTATAAATGATTAAGTTTAATTATAACATAATGAACTCATTTTTATAAAAATATACTCATTACATAGAGTCAGTCAAGACTTTGTGGAGAACATTTTTTCGGTTCACTACGGGTGTTGTCAATCACTAGTTAGCGAACCATTTTCAGGAATTGATATCGTAAGCGCTTTTGGACTCTCATCCCTCATCTTGAAGTGATGATATTGTATTCCATTTTTTTACACCCAACCAAAATCCCGAAGCGCCGACAACGCTTGATGGATCGGCGTCCCGGATGACCGCTGCAGACACGGTAGATTCTGACGCACCACATCTGCCCACAACCGTCCTGCCTTCCGTTTGGCCTGTTCAACCCGCTTGGA
>NZ_JXTH01000048.1 GCF_000836725.1 Anoxybacillus thermarum
AGTCCAAGCGGGTTGAACAGGCCAAACGGAAGGCAGGACGGTTGTGGGCAGATGTGGTGCGTCAGAATCTACCGTGTCTGCAGCGGTCATCCGGGACGCCGATCCATCAAGCGTTGTCGGCGCTTCGGGATTTTGGTTGGGTGTAAAAAAATGGAATACAATATCATCACTTCAAGATGAGGGATGAGAGTCCAAAAGCGCTTACGATATCAATTCCTGAAAATGGTTCGCTAACTAGTGATTGACAACACCCGTAGTGAACCGAAAAAATGTTCTCCACAAAGTCTTGACTGACTCCGGCCGGATTTACAGTTGACAAAAAAGTTAGATATGTAATATGATGGTTCATAAGTTAGCTGAGTAGAGTAAGAGTTGAGTAGAGAATGAGTGAGAGCGGAGCAGAGGATCGTTAAGGTACGTATGCCTAGAGACTGCCCGTCTTTAGGCTTTTTTGTTTCCTCTTTGTTTCCCCCTCATGTTCATTCTCCAAGAAAGGAGAACGATCATGAATATATCTACATTTTTGCAGACAGCTTCCCAGTTTCGGACGATTCCGATTGTGCGTCGTTTTTTTGCTGACACGCTTCAACCGATCCAACTATTTATGGCTTTACGTGATGAAGCAGCTTTTTTGCTTGAAAGCGGAGACGACATGTCGCCATGGTCTCGCTATTCATTTATCGGCATTCGACCGTTCATGTCCATTGAAAGCGATGATGGCAAGCAATTTTTTGTGAAAGAACAACAAGTGTTAGCGTGCACCGGGACGATTCAAGAAGCGTTTGCTATTATGCAGCAACATCTTCACGTTCAACTGTTATCATTAGACGTCCCGTTTCGTGGGGGAGCTGTTGGTTATATTAGCTACGATTTTATTTCTTCTATTGAGAAAGTTCCTTATCATGCGTATAACGATTTAAAGATGAAAATTGTTCATTTCGTCGTTTGTGAATCACTTTTTGCGTTTGATCATGTAAAAAAAGAGTTGTTGCTTATCCATTATGTGCGTGTACAAGAAACAGATGACGAGGCAAAGCGAGTAGAAAAGTATGAAGCCGCATGTCGAACAATCGATGAGCTTGCGCGCAAAATGGTTCAAGGCTGTAATGAACAAGCACATATGATGTTCGATCGAAATATTTCGGTTTCGTTTGATCGTGTTCATTCGAATATGGATCGACAAACGTTTTATAAAGCGGTGGAAAACATTCAATCATACATTGCAAGCGGAGATGTGTTTCAAACGGTTTTGTCGCAACGATTTGCGATCGAAACATCTATTGATGGACTTGAGCTATATCGATTATTACGTCTATTAAATCCATCGCCGTATTTATTTTATTTACAACTCGGTGAAGAACAAATTGTCGGCAGCTCTCCGGAAAAGCTCATCCAAGTACGAAATCGGGAGCTTGAGATCGATCCGATCGCAGGGACGCGTCGTCGCGGAAAAGATGAACGAGAAGATGCTGCGCTTATGAATGAGTTGCTTCATGACCCAAAAGAGAGGGCGGAACATTATATGCTTGTCGATCTTGCCCGCAATGATATTGGTCGCGTCGCTATGTACGGGACAGTTCGTACACCTCAATTTATGCAAGTAGGGAAGTTTTCTCACGTCATGCATTTAATTTCAAAAGTAACTGGAACTCTTCGCGATGACGTTCATCCGCTTGATGCGCTGATCGCTGCTTTTCCTGCTGGAACGGTAAGCGGGGCACCGAAAATTCGCGCGATGCAAATTATTCAAGAGTTAGAACCGACGGCACGCAACGTATATGCAGGGGCGATTGCGTATATCGGCTTCGACGGCAATATTGACTCGTGCATCGCCATTCGAACGGCGGTGTTAAAAAATAAAGTAGCATATGTGCAAGCAGGAGCGGGAGTCGTTGCTGATTCATTGCCCGAGCTAGAATGGAAAGAAACGAGAAATAAAGCGAGCGCTTTAATTCATGCGATTCAGCTTGCAGAGCACGTATTTAAAGGGGGAGAACAACGTGTTTGAACAGTTGCTGCATAAATGTGCGAGACGCGAAACGTTAACGGAGCATGAGGCGTATGAAGCGATGCATGCGATGATGAGCGGGGAAGTGGACGAAAAGCAAGTGGCAGCTTTTTTAGCTTTATTACGGTTTCGCGGTGAAACGGTCGATGAGCTTGTCGGCTTTATTCAGGCGATGCGTGACCGAATGCGGACGGTTTCCCTTGGGGAATCGGTGATCGATACGTGTGGAACAGGTGGAGACGGAAAAGGGACGTTTAACATTTCGACAGCCGTCGCTTTGCTTGTTGCTTCGCTCGATGTCGCAGTTGCAAAGCATGGGAATCGGGCGGTTTCATCGAAGAGTGGAAGCGCAAATGTCATTGAACATTTTCACATTCCGATGCCGAAAACGGAAGAAGAAGCAAAAACAGCGTTGCGTACACATCGACTCGTCTTTTTATTTGCTCCATTTTATCATGAAGCGATGAAGCACGTTGCCCCTGTTCGCCAAAGTTTAAAAATGCGAACGGTGTTTAATTTGCTTGGGCCGCTTGTGAATCCGGCTCAACCGAAACGACAAGTGATTGGTGTACATGATGAAAAAGATGCGCGAAAAATGGCGGAAGCGTTGCGGCGAATCGGAACTGAACATGCCGTATTCGTTACAAGTCGTGATGGTTTAGACGAATGTAGCATTGCTGCGGAAACAAAACTCATTGAACTAAAACACGGACATATCATTGAACGCATCATCGCTCCCGAACATGTAGGCTTGCCGCGCGGGCGGTTGTCCGACATATGTGTTCATAGTGTAGATGAAAGTGCCCAACTCATTGAATGCGTGTTTGCAAACTGCGCGAATGAAAGTGCAACTCATGTTGTTTTACTAAATGCGGGTGTTGCTCTATATGTTGCTGGTGTTGTGTCGAATATTTCAGATGGAGTAAATATGGCAAAACGTGCGATTGAGAACGGCAATGCGTATGCGTATTTACAAAGATTAAGAGGTGAACTGTATGCTTGAAACGATTTTGCAAACGAAAAGAGAAGAAGTGGCAGCGTTACAATTACCTGAACCGTGCGAACGGCTTTCTCGTCGCTCGTTTTATGATGCATTAGCAAAGCCACACCGTTTTTTAGGATTAATTGCGGAAGTGAAAAAAGCATCGCCGTCGAAAGGTGTCATTCGACAACATCTGGATGTTGTTGATATTGCTTGTGCATATGAACAAGCAGGTGCGGATGCTGTATCCGTATTAACCGATGAACGATATTTTGCTGGTCACCGCTCATACGTCACGCAGGTGAAAAAACATATTCAAATACCGATTTTACGTAAAGACTTTATTATTGATCGCAAACAGCTTGTTGAAAGTGTCCGTATTGGGGCAGATGCGATTTTGCTCATCGGCGAAGCGCTCGATCCAAGTTTTTTACACGAATTATATGAAGAAGCGCATGAAATGGGGCTGCACTGTTTAGTGGAAGTGCATGCACCGAAAACGGTAGAGGCCATTTTAAAGCGGTTCACACCGAAAGTGATCGGCATTAATAACCGTGATTTAATGACGTTTCACACATCGCTTCATGTAACAAAACAAATCGTTCCGCTATTGCCAAATTGTATCATTGTGAGTGAAAGCGGCATTCACACATTCGATGACGTGCAAACCGTACAACAAGCAGGTGCACATGCGATGCTCGTCGGCGAAGCGCTCATGCGCAAGCCAGATGTTCATGCGGCTGTTTATGAATTGTTTGGAGAGCGTTGTGTATGACGGTTTTAAAATATTGTGGCAATCGCTCATTGCAAGATGTGCAACTTGTCGCTAAAAGCGAAGCAGACTATATCGGATTCGTATTTGCTGAAAGTAAGCGAAAGGTCAAACCGCAAGATGTGCAGCGATGGCTATCTGTCGTTCAACTGGAAACGAAACAAATTGTTGGAGTCTTCGTTCATCCAACAATGACGTCTGTCGCTTCTGTTCTTGAGCACGTTCCTTTATCGATCATTCAATGTCATGGGATGGAGACGACTCAAACGGTAAAGCAATTAAAAGAAACGTTCCAACTTCCAGTTTGGAAAGTGATCCATCATGCCCCAAAGGCGTGGACACATATGCGCGTTTGGAAAGGAATAGCCGACGGTTTTGTTATTGATAGCGGTCGAAAAGGAGCGTGGGGTGGGACAGGTATCTCGTTTGATTGGAGCGTTGTTCCTTATTACATGGAAGAAGCGAATCGTCAAGATGTACCTTGTTTCATCGCAGGGGGAATTACGCCGGATAACGTTGAACAATTGTTGGCGTATGAGCCGTTCGGTATAGATATTAGTAGCGGAATTGAAGAAAATGAGCGGAAAAGTGAGCAAAAAATAAAAACAATCGAACAGAAGGTGAAAACATGTTGACATTACCAAATGAACGCGGCCGTTTTGGCATGTTTGGTGGAAAATTTGTGCCTGAAACATTAATGCGTCCGTTAGCTGACATCGAACAACAATTGCATGAAGCGTTAGCTGATCCTTCGTTTCACGCTGAATATATGCGCCATTTGTATGAATATTCGGGACGCCCGACCGCTTTAACGTTTGCAAAAAACTTGACAGAACGATTAGGCGGAGCGAAAATGTACCTTAAACGTGAAGACTTAAACCATACAGGTGCTCATAAAATTAACAATGCCATTGGGCAGGCGTTGTTAGCGAGACGAATGGGAAAAAGAAAAATTATTGCTGAAACAGGGGCAGGGCAACATGGAGTAGCTGCGGCGACCGTTGCCGCTCGTTTTGGCATGGAATGCAAAGTATTTATGGGCGAAGAAGATGTGAAACGGCAAGCATTAAATGTCTTTCGCATGAAATTGCTTGGTGCGCAAGTCATTCCGGTGACAAGTGGCAATCGTACGTTAAAAGATGCGACAAATGAAGCGATTCGTTATTGGGTGGAGCATTGTGATGATCATTTTTACATGATTGGCTCTGTCGTTGGACCTCATCCGTATCCGATGATGGTACGGGAATTTCAACGCATTATCGGGGAAGAAGCGCGCGAACAAATGTTAAAAGCAGAAGGAAAACTTCCTCATACAATTATCGCTTGTGTTGGTGGAGGAAGTAACGCGATCGGCATGTTTCATCCATTTTTAGACGATGACGTGGAATGTATCGGTGTTGAAGCGGCTGGAAAAGGTGTGCATACAACGGAACACGCCGCCACAATCACAAAAGGAACAAAAGGTGTCATTCACGGTTCGCTCACATACGTATTGCAGGATGAACACGGTCAAATTACAGAACCGTATTCGATTTCAGCCGGTTTAGATTATCCCGGTGTCGGACCGGAGCATGCGTATTTAGCACACATTGGACGCGTTCGCTATGAAAGTGTCACAGATGAAGAAGCGATCGCTGCCCTTCAAATGACAGCAGAAATGGAAGGGATCATCCCAGCTATCGAGTCAGCACACGCGCTCGCCAAAGCGTTTCAAATCGCTCCCCTTCGCTCATCAAATGAAATCATTCTCGTTTGTTTATCAGGAAGAGGAGATAAAGATGTGCAGACAGTGATGAACTATTTGGAAGGGGATGGACAGAAATGAAACATTTTATTCCATTTATCGTGGCAGGCGATCCGTGTGAAGAAGCGACGATTGATTTAGCGATCGCTCTTGAGCAGACAGGGGCAACGATGTTAGAGCTTGGCGTTCCTTATTCTGATCCGCTTGCAGACGGACCGATTATTCAACGAGCAGCGAGTCGGGCGTTGAAAAATGGCATGACATTAACAAAAGCGCTTACTCTCATCGGCCAAATGCGAAAAAAAGGTGTAAAAATTCCGATTATTGTCTTTACGTATTATAATCCTGTGTTACAATTAGGAGAAGAACGCTTTTTTGCTTTAGCGCAACAAAACGGTGCGAGCGGGGTGCTTATTCCAGATTTGCCGTTTGAAGAAAGCGAGCATATGAGAACGTTAGGCGAAACGTACGACATTCCTTACATTTCACTTGTCGCTCCAACGTCTGATGAACGCATTGCGATGATTGCATCGAAAGCACAATCGTTTTTATATTGTGTTTCATCATTAGGCGTCACAGGTGTTCGGGACTCGTTGCCGACAAAATTGCACGAATTTTTGCAACAAGTGAAATCATATAGCCGTGTTCCCGTTGTCGTCGGATTTGGCATTTCGACAGCAGAACAAGTGGAGCGACTTCAGCATGTATGTGATGGAATCGTCATCGGCAGCGCCATTGTACAAAAAATTGAACAACTTCAAGACGAATTGAACGATGTGCATACGCGTCAAGAGGCGCTTCGCGTTTTTTCGCAATACGTCGCTTCGCTCATTGAACCATTGAAAATGAGGGTGAGAAAAAATGAAAGTGAAACAACAACTAAAACAACTAAAACCGTATCAACCGGGCAAACCGATTGAAGAAGTAAAACGCGAATATCAATTAGAGACGGTCATTAAGCTAGCATCAAATGAAAATCCGTACGGTTGCTCATCGCTCGTTCAGCAAGCGATCACTGCCGAGCTTGCTCATTTGGCGTTGTACCCTGACGGATATAGCCGAGCGTTGCGCGAGGCGCTCGCTAAGCATGTTGGCGTCAATGAAAAGCAACTTATTTTTGGAAACGGGTCAGATGAAGTTGTTCAAATCATTTGTCGCGCTTTTTTACAAAAAGGAACGAACACGGTGATGGCCACACCAACGTTCCCACAATATCGTCATAACGCGATCATCGAAGGTGCAGAAGTGCGTGAAATTCCGCTTCGAGACGGACATCATCATTTAGAAGGGATGCTTGAAGCGATCGATGACGATACGCGCGTTGTTTGGATTTGTAGCCCAAACAATCCGACAGGTACGTATGTCAATGACGCTTCTTTGCGTGCATTTTTAGAGAAAGTACCTAAACATGTGCTCGTCGTCGTCGATGAGGCGTATTATGAATACGTGCAAGCGAATGACTATCCAAATACCGTTTCTTTGCTTCAACAATATGAAAATATAATGGTTTTACGCACGTTTTCAAAAGCATACGGATTAGCTGCACTCCGTATCGGATATGGCATTGGACATGAGCACATGTTACAAGCGATGGAACCAGCACGCGAGCCATTTAATACATCTCGTCTTGCGCAAGTCGCTGCATTAGCCGCGTTAAATGATCAAACATTTATTCAGCAATGTGTCCAAAAAAATAAACAAGGGTTAAACCAATTTTATTCTTTTTGCGATCAATACGGTTTGCGTTACTACAAGTCCGAGGGCAATTTCATCTTAATTGATTTTGGCTTTAGCGGTGATGAAGTGTTTACGTATTTGCTTCAACGTGGCATCATTGTACGTTCAGGATGCGCTCTTGGTTTTCCGACAGCTGTGCGCATCACAGTCGGATCGGCAGAACAAAACGAAACGATCATCCGCGCGTTGACAAACATGTTGAAAGAAAGAAGGGAAAAACTTTGCGAGGAAACGTTTTAATTGCCGGTCTCGGCTTAATTGGCGGTTCGATTGCGCTTGCGATCAAGCGGGCGCATCCGGACGCGGCAATGATTGGGTATGACGTATCAGGCGAGTCGTTGCGTTTGGCTCGCTCACTTGGCGTAATTGATGAAGCGGTACCGTCGTTTGCTCATGCTGCTTGTGAGGCGGATGTCATCGTGCTTGCTGCACCTGTTGCCCAAACGCAACAATTGCTTCGTGAATTGGCCGATCTTCCTTTACGACCACACGTCATTGTAACAGATGTTGGGAGTACGAAAGAGCGCATTGTTAAACAAGCATTGCCGTTATTAGAACAAGGAGTCACGTTTATCGGCGGACATCCGATGGCCGGCTCGCATAAAAGCGGAGTTGCGGCTGCGCGGGCCCACTTGTTCGAAAATGCCTTCTACATTTTAACACCGACAGAACATGTAAAAGAAGAACAAATCACGCGATTAAAGCGATGGCTTGAAGGAACGAAAGCACACTTTGTTACATTAACACCGAAAGAACATGACCGCATTGCTGGCGTCATTAGCCACTTTCCACATATCATTGCGGCAAGCCTCGTTCACCAAGCGCAACAGTACGAACGGGAAGATGAGCTTGTGAGTCGATTAGCGGCAGGTGGTTTTCGTGATATTACGCGCATTGCTTCTAGCAACCCAGAAATGTGGCGCGATATTTTCATACATAATAAAGAGGAATTGCTGCATTTGTTTGATCGTTGGATAGAAGAAATGAAAAAAATTCGTACGTACGTTGCGGATGGGGATAGCGAACGGATTTATCAATATTTTCATGAAGCGAAACAGTTTCGTGATGGGCTGCCTGTCCGAACGAAAGGGGCTATTCCTTCCTTTTACGATTTATATGTTGATGTGCCAGACTATCCGGGGGTTATTTCTGAAATTACCGGTTATTTGTCAAAAGAGCGTATTAGCATTACAAACATTCGCATCATTGAAACGAGGGAAGATATTTACGGTGTGCTTCGTTTAAGTTTTCAAACAGACGATGATCGGCAACGCGCGAAACATTGCATTGAAGCGAATACGAACTACGAAACGTACGTTGTGTAAAAGAGGGTGAAATTGTGAACTTAAAAACAAATGTCCATGCATTGCGAGGAGAAATCGCTGTTCCAGGTGATAAGTCCATTTCCCACCGTGCCGTTATGTTTGGAGCATTGGCGAATGGAACGACACGGGTGACAAACTTTTTAACAGGGGAAGATTGTTTAAGCACCATCGATTGTTTTCGGAAAATGGGTGTAGCCATCACGCAACAAGGAAATGAAGTGATCATTGAAGGAAAAGGAATTGCCGGGTTAAAAGAACCTACACATATATTAAACGTCGGCAACTCAGGTACAACGACCCGTTTATTGTTAGGTATTTTAGCCGCTTGTCCGTTTCATGCTTGCTTAATTGGGGATGATTCGATTGCGAAACGGCCGATGGATCGTGTCACAAAACCGTTAAAACAAATGGGCGCACACATCGATGGGAGGGAAGAAGGACGATATACACCGTTAGCGATTCGCGGCGGACAACTCCAGCCAATCACATATCATTCCCCCGTTGCAAGCGCGCAAGTGAAATCGGCCATTTTGCTTGCAGGGTTGCATGCGGACGGAACGACGACAGTCATCGAACCACACCAGTCGCGCGATCATACCGAGCGAATGTTGCGGGCATTTGGTGCAGATGTGTGTGTGGACGGATTGAGCGTTTCTATTACAGGACGGCAAACGCTTCGCGCGATCGATATAGAAGTGCCGGGGGATATTTCTTCAGCTGCTTTCTTTTTAGTCGCGGGTGCGATCGTTCCAAACAGCGAAATTACGCTAAAGCATGTCGGAATAAACCCGACGCGCACAGGTATTATTGAAGTGTTAAAAGACATGGGAGCACATATTTCCATTGAAAATGTTCGCCACGAAGAAAGTGAACCGGTAGCTGACATCACTGTTCGCACATCGACGTTAAAGGCAACGCATATTGGTGGGGACATCATTCCGCGATTAATTGATGAAATTCCAATCATTGCTCTTTTAGCGACGCAAGCAGAAGGAACGACAGTCATTACAGATGCGAGCGAGTTGAAAGTGAAAGAGACAGATCGAATTGCGACGGTCGTGTCTGAACTGCGAAAGCTTGGCGCACACATTGAAGCGACAGAAGACGGAATGATTATTCATGGGAAAACGCCGCTGCATGCGAACGATGTCCTCGTCGATAGTTATGGCGACCATCGCATCGGCATGATGTTAGCGATTGCATCGTGCATCACAAAAGGACATGTTACTCTTCAACGTCCGGAAGCGATTGCGGTGTCATATCCGACGTTTTTTGACCATCTCCGCATGTTACAAAGCTGATTCGATCATGGATCAGCTTCTTTTTTGCATGCTTATTTGTTCGATGGTATGATAAAGCGTGACGATATGAATGATGAGGGTGAGATTGATGGGAAAACTAGATGAAATCGTGCAACTCGTTGAACAAGGTGATGTTGAACGCGCGTTAGCGCTTGCAGAGCAAGTGAAACAAAACGGAAGCGATGAAGAGCGATATATGTTAGCGGATCACTTGTTTTCATGGGGGTTGTTAGAAGAAGCAGAAACGCTCGTTCACATGTTGCTTGCGCGCTATCCAGATGAACGTGAATTGCAACTTTTTTTAGCAGAAATATATACAGAAATGGATAAAGAGGAAGAAGCGCTTGAGTTGTTGATTGATATAGGAGAAGACGATCCGTATTACGTGCGTGCATGTTTGCTAATGGCGGATCTTTATCAAATGCAAGGACTAGATGAAGTAAGTGAACAAAAACTGTTAAAAGCATACGAAAAAATGCCAAACGAACCACTTGTTCAATTTGCGTTAGCCGAGCTATATTTTACGAGCGGACAATATCGAAAAAGCTTGTCGTATTATGAGCAAGTCATGAAGCAAGCGAAAACGATGGCAGGTACAGTGATCGCCCAACGCATCGCGGAAGCATATAGCTTGCTAGGTGAATTTGAACAAGCGATGGTTTATTATGAACAAGCATTAAATGAACGTTTCGATGCTCACACGTTATTTCAATACGGATTTACGGCATATCAAGCGGAAGCATATAAAACAGCAATTGCCAAACTAAGTGAGTTAAAGGCGCTTGATCGCGAATACGTGCCGCTTTATTTATTTTTAGCAAAATCGTATGAACAAGAAGGAAATATACAACAAAGTTACGAAATAGCAAAAGAAGGGTTAACGATTGATGAATGGAATAAAGAATTGCTCGTATATGCTGGAAAAATGGCATTGAAGCTTGGGAAGCGAGAAGAAGCGATCGAGTATATCGAACAAGCGCTTCATATCGATCCGGGCTATTTAGAAGCGTTGTTCATACAGACAAGCTTGTTGTTTCATGAAGAAAGGTACGAAGATGTCGTTCGTATTATTCAACAAGCGCTCGATCAAGGGGAATACGATCCGCAATTTGAGTGGGAGCTTGCGAAAGCGAAGCAAAAGCTTGAAATGTATGATCAGGCATTAAATCATTATGAAGAGGCATATACTTTTTTTAAAGATGACCCAAACTTTTTATATGATTTTGGCTATTTTTTATTTGAGGAGGGGAGAAGAGAAAGGGCGAAAGACATGTTTGAACAACTATTGCGTATTGATCCGACAAACGAAGAGATTGCCCACATGATGTTGCAATTTGAATGAAGATGTCATTCGGATGCAAGGGGGAAAGGGAATGGTTTCTGTCCGGGAGAAAAAAGAGTTCGTGCGCTGGTTTTTAAATCATTACCAATTAAAACGGCGCGAATGTGTATGGATTTTAAACTATTTACTTAGTCATGACGCGCTGATGGAAAAAGTGCATTTTGTAGAACATGCTGAATATTGCCCGCGCGGTATGATGATGTCGACGCATTGTGTAGACGATGTACCGTTTCGGTTTTATAAGCAAAACGTCATTACGACGGATGCAGAAAAATCGTTTCATGACATCCGTTTAAACCGCGATGAAGATATTTTCATTCAACTAAACTTTCGTGGCGCTTTTCATTCGCCGCAATATGTGGCGGTGCTTGAAGAAAATCCGTACATGCCAAAACGGGTGAATAAACAAGATGAACAACTTGTGGAAACAATCGTTCATCAATCGATTCAACATTTTCAACGGCAAAAAATTATGCGATTAATTGACGAGGCGCTTGATCAGCAAGATGAACAAAAATTTCGCGAGCTGACTGAACAATTAAAAGCGTTGCGTTAACCTTGTGGTTTCGCAACGCTTTTTACGATGCATATATTTTTCACAAAATGTTCAAAAAAATACATATGCGTTTCGTGTAAGATGGAAACATAAGGAGTGGTTTCAATGAAATGGACAGCAAAAGATGTAGATGCGTATCATCAAGCAAAAGAGTATGTTGATACAGCGCTCGTTCCGTGCATACCGATAGGGAGCACAAATATGAAAGCGTTTGCTGAAATGAGCGAGCATACGTTGTTTATTACAAATGAAGTAGAAAGACAGTTTAAAGGGAGGGTGATGTTATTTCCACCATTTACATATTTTGTACAAGAACAAATACAAGCGCGCGTGCATGAATGGGCAAATGTGCTCAAACAAGCGGGATTTCGGCACGTATGTTTTGTCACTTCGCATGCGGACATTGCTGATGAATCGTTTATTTATGTGCCAGCGCTTCCACTTGAGCATGCCGATGAAGCATATAAGCAAAAAGTTGTTCGTCAACAAGCTGAACAAGTGATGGATGCGTTAGTCGCAAAATGGACGTTAAAAAATTAGATAGCGTTTACACTATCATTATATTGACCTTGGTGAAAACATGATATATCATTAGGTTGTCCTAGTTTTATATATGTGTTATAACAATTCGTCCGGATGGACTTAACTTCGTATAGAGGGGGGAAAACGATGAGCGAGAAAAAGCATCGCGTGTCAAGACGGCAATTTTTAAACTACACGTTAACAGGTGTAGGCGGATTTATGGCAGCTGGCATTTTATCGCCGATGGTGCGCTTCGCCTTAGATCCAATCTTGAAAGAAGAAGCTGGGCAAGATATGGTTGCAGTTGCCCAAGTGAAAGACATTACGACAGAGCCACAGCGCTTTGACTTTAAAGTGAAAGTAAAAGACGCGTGGTACGAATCAGAAGAGCCAAGATCGGCTTGGGTATTTAAAGATGAAAATGGGGATATCGTTGCGCTATCGCCAATTTGCAAACATCTTGGCTGTACGGTGAACTGGAACGGCGAAAAAAGCAATCCGAACCGTTTCTTCTGTCCTTGCCACTACGGTTTATATGAAAAGGACGGAACGAACGTGCCAAACACGCCACCACCAGCTCCATTAGACCGTTACGAATACGAAGTAAAAGATGGCACGTTGTATTTAGGGAAAGCGAAACCACGAGGGGAGGCGTAATACATGCTTAATAAGATTTATGATTGGGTTGACGAACGGCTAGATATTACGCCTTTGTGGCGCGATATCGCAGACCATGAAGTGCCAGAGCACGTAAACCCTGCGCATCACTTTTCTGCGTTTGTTTACTGCTTTGGTGGATTAACATTTTTCGTGACAGTCATTCAAATTTTATCTGGTATGTTTTTAACGATGTATTATGTACCAGATATTAAAAACGCTTGGGAATCTGTTTATTACTTACAAAACGAAGTAGCATTTGGAAAAATTGTGCGCGGCATGCATCACTGGGGAGCAAGTCTCGTTATCGTGATGATGTTTTTACATACGTTGCGCGTATTTTTCCAAGGTGCTTACAAAAAGCCACGTGAATTAAACTGGATCGTTGGCGTACTTATTTTTATGGTCATGATGGGGCTTGGTTTCACAGGCTACTTATTACCTTGGGATATGAAAGCGCTCTTTGCGACAAAAGTAGGATTGCAAATTGCTGAAGCGACACCAGTCATCGGTCCAGCGATTAAAACGTTATTAGCAGGCCATCACGAAATTGTTGGGGCACAAACGTTAACGCGCTTCTTTGCGATTCACGTCTTCTTCTTGCCTGGAGCGTTATTAGGATTAATGGCTGCACATTTCTTAATGATTCGAAAACAAGGAATTTCTGGTCCACTGTAAAATTTAGCATAAGGGAGGGAACGCTATGCATCGCGGAAAAGGGATGAAATTTGTCGGCGACTCGCGCGTACCTGCAATGCGCAAGCCGAACATTCCGAAAGACTATTCCGAATATCCGGGGAAAACAGAGGCGTTTTGGCCGAACTTTTTATTAAAAGAATGGATGGTCGGCTCCGTCTTTTTAATCGGCTTTTTATGTTTAACCGTTGCGCATCCGTCGCCGCTTGAGCGAATTGCGGATCCGACAGATACAAGTTATATTCCGCTTCCAGACTGGTACTTCTTATTTTTATACCAACTATTGAAGTACTCATTTGCATCTGGTCCATATACAGTTGTTGGAGCGATTATTATTCCTGGACTTGCATTTGGTGCGTTGTTGCTTGCACCGTTTTTAGATCGTGGTCCAGAGCGTCGTCCATCAAAACGTCCAGTTGCTGTCGGAATGATGTTGCTTACGCTTGCTGCAATCATTTTCTTAACATGGGAATCTGTCGTCACGCACGACTGGGAAGCAGCGGCTGAGCAAGGAAAAATTCGTGCGGAAGTAGACATTGACAAAAATGCAGAAGGATATAAAATTTTAGAAGCAAATACATGTTTAACATGTCACGGTGAAAACTTGCAAGGAGGTCCGGCGGCACCATCGCTCGTTGGCACAGGCTTATCCGCTGAAGAAATTGCTAACATTGCGAAAAACGGTCAAGGTGGCATGCCAGGCGGTATTTTCAAAGGCACAGATGAAGAATTGCAAAAACTTGCAGAGTTCGTAGCCGGTTTAAAAGCAGAATAATGTGTAAAAGCTGACTGAACATCAGTCAGCTTTTTTGTACATGTGGGGGGAAAATAATGCTATACATACGTGAATGGTTGATGCACCGCTCGTTTCTTACATTACTGCTCATTGTCAATATCATCGGTACGATTTACGGGTATATATGGTACGGATCACAATTGTCGGAAACGCCAACGATCTTTCTTCCATTTGTTCCAGATAGTCCGACAGCGAGCTTATTTTTCGTATTTGTTTTAATGGCATGGCTACGTCATACACATTGGCCGCTGATGGAAGCGCTAGCGGTTGTTACGCTTGTGAAATATGGCATTTGGGCGGTTGTGATGAATATGCTTGTATTTGTTGTGACAGGACAGCTCGGTTGGGCAGGATGGATGCTCGTTATATCGCACGGAGCGATGGCGGTACAAGCATTGTTGTACGCGCCGCATTATCGGATGTCGTTCGTTCATGTTGTTGTCGCAGCGATTTGGACGCTGCATAACGACGTCATTGATTACGTGTTTGGCATGATGCCACAATACCATATGTTAGCGCAATATACGTTACAAATTGGCTATTTTACGTTTTGGCTAAGCATCGCTTCTATTGCCGTTGCGTACATTTTTTCACATCGGCGATAAATCATGGTCTATGTCTCTTTTTGCGGTCATATATTCAATAGTAAGATCGTAAGGAGGGACAAGGAGATGCGCATTCGGCTCGTCGTGATGTTTATCATCATTTATTTATTTCCGTATACAGGATATGCAACCGGTCATGAATGGGACAAACTAGATCAAATTTCTGACGAAGCGCTTCAACTAACAAAAAATGACCGTTTGCAAGAAGCAAAGCAGTTATTGGAATACTTTGAACAACAATTCACTTTATTCCGTGAAGATATTCATTCGATGGATGTCATATATGTGTTAACAGCTACACACGAAGAAGCGTTGAAAGCGGTCACGGCATCGAGTGTACCGATGGAGCAACGAATTAACCAATTGATGCAATTTCGGCTTGCGGTGGATGCTGTTCACGCTAAACATCAACCGCTTTGGAAAGAGATGAAAAACGCTGTCATGTCTGCGTTTGACAAGATGAAGCAAGCGATGGAGAAAGAAGACGAACAATCGTTTCAACAGGCGTTTCATCAATTTTTACAACGGTATCAACTTATTGAACCGAGCGTGAAAATTAACGGTGATCGTGAACAAGTACAACGTGTATCTGCACATATTTCCCTTTTGGAAGCGCCCGCTTTTCGTCAACTGCATGCAACGGAGCGAATGAAACAGTTACGCCAAATGGAAGAAGATTTGCAAGCGTTGTTTGCGGATGGGAAAAAAGAAACGGCACTCCCTTCACTTTGGTGGGTGATGACGTCGATCGGTGGCATGATCGTTATGACGTTAACGTATGTAGGGTGGCGGAAATACCGCGGTGAAAAAGAACGAAAAATGGTAAGAGATAAACAATAAAAGCGTCCAACGTCGGACGCTTTTATTCATGTAGCGGTTGTTTATTTTCATCTAACGTAAATCCTTCTCCATGCACATCATGCACATCGCTAATTGCAACGAATGCATATGGATCGACGGACGTAATAATTGATTTTAAACGGGATAATTCGTTTTTCGCTACCACGCAATATAAAACATCGCGCTCGCGTTTTGTGTAAGAGCCGATTCCTTTTAAAATCGTAACCCCTCGTTCCATTTCTGTCATAATTTTTTCGGAAATTAAGTCGCTTTTTTCAGAAATAATCGTTGCCCCTTTTGCTGCATATGCCCCTTCTTGCAAAAAGTCGATGACGCGCGCGCCGACAAACACCGCAACGAGCGTATACATCCCTTCACGATAAGGTAAATACGTAAGCAACGAGAGAAAAATGACGCACGAGTCAAATAGAAACATCGTTTTTCCCATACTAATGCCTTTATATTTATAAACGAGCCGAGCGATAATATCGACACCGCCTGTTGTTCCTCCATAGCGGAAAATAATTCCGAGACCGACTCCGATAAACACCCCTGCAAACAACGCAGCTAACGTGAGATCATTATTTAACGGAATGTGAAATCCGTATCGTTGAAAAATCCAAAGAAAGACAGATAAACTAACCGTTCCGAGAATCGTATAAAAAAACGTCGTTCTTCCGAGCAATTTCCAACCGATAAAAAAGAGAGGAATATTTAACACTAAGTTCGAAATCGAAGGATCGATCCCGAACAAAAAGTATAAAAGAAGGGTAATCCCTGTAAACCCGCCTTCTGCTAATTTATTTTCCATATTGAAATGGACAAGTCCAAACGCAAAAATAGCTGATCCTAGTAAAATAAATGCTACATTTTTCAGTTTCATAACTTCACCCCTTGAATATGACTGCGTTTTTTATTATAGAGGAATGTCAGCATACCCGTCAAAAACATTTGTCAAACGTCCCACTTTTAGCTAACATGAATGTAAGAGGTGAAAGTCATGGAAAAAACGATGCGACAACTGCAACAAGAAGTGGACGAATACATTGGACAGTTTAAAGAAGGGTATTTTAGTCCGCTGGCGATGCTCGCTCGTTTAACAGAAGAATTGGGTGAGCTCGCTCGTGAAGTCAACCATTACTATGGAGAAAAACCAAAAAAGAAAACGGAACAAGAAAAAACGATTCAAGAAGAACTAGGGGATTTATTGTTTGTACTTATATGTATGGCCAATTCATTACATATCGATTTACAAGAGGCGCACGATGCGGTCATGCATAAATTTCAAACGCGGGATCGCGATCGTTGGACAAGAAAGGAAGAGGAACGATGATTCGAATTGTCATTGCTGGACCACGTGGACGAATGGGACGGGAAGCTGTGTCCCTCGTTCATCATACAGAACATTTTGAACTTGTGGCGGTTGTAGATCGAATGAACGAAGGAAAAACGTTAGCGGAGCTTGAAGGCTTTCCTGCTATTGACGCGCCGATTTTTACCGATTTAGAACGTTGCTTGCAAACGGTGCAAGCGGATGTAGTGATCGACTTAACGACGCCAGAAGTCGGAAAACGTCATACAGAAATCGCATTGCGCTATGGTGTTCGGCCTGTTGTTGGTACGACGGGATTTACAGAAGAGGATATCGCACGGTTAACACAAGTCGCTGAAGAGAAAAAAATAGGCGCAATCATTGCGCCAAACTTTGCTATTGGTGCAATTTTAATGATGAAATTTGCACAAATGGCGGCCAAATATTTTCCTCACGTAGAAATCATTGAACTTCATCACGATCAAAAGCTTGATGCCCCATCAGGGACAGCGTTAAAAACAGCTCAGCTCATTCAACAAGTGCGTTCTTCATTCATGCAAGGGCATCCAGCTGAGAAAGAAACGATTGAAGGTGCTCGCGGTGCACTATATGACGGGATGCGCATTCATAGCGTTCGCTTGCCGGGACTTGTGGCGCATCAAGAAGTCATTTTTGGTGGCGATGGACAGACGCTTACGATTCGTCACGATTCGTTTAACCGTGCATCGTTTATGTCGGGCGTCCGCTTTGCTGTCGAAACAGTCATGAAGCTAGAAACGCTCGTATATGGATTAGAGCATTTAATTGAATAAGGAGGCGAGGACATTGAAAATTGCATTAATTGCGCACGACAAGAAAAAAGAAGATATGGTACAATTTGTGACGGCTTATCAACATGTTTTAGCAGAACATGAGTTATATGCGACAGGTACGACAGGGTTGCGCATTCAAGAAGCGACAGGGCTTTCTGTTCACCGTTTCCAATCTGGCCCGCTTGGCGGCGATCAACAAATCGGTGCGATGATTGCGAATAACGATATGGATATGGTTATTTTTTTTCGCGATCCATTGACAGCTCAACCACATGAGCCAGATGTTAGCGCGCTCATTCGCCTTTGTGACGTGTATGCCATTCCGTTAGCGACGAATATGGGAACAGCTGAGGTGCTCATACACGGTTTAGAGCGCGGCGATTTTGCATGGCGAAATATTGTGAAGAGGGGAAAAGAATAATGCATATGTTAGCGTTTGGCGCCCATCCGGACGACGTAGAGATCGGAATGGGTGGGACGATTGCGAAATACGCCCAACAAGGATATGACATCGGCATATGCGATTTGACGCTAGCAGAACTTTCATCGAACGGAACGGTACATACTCGGCAGCAAGAGGCAAAGCGGGCAGGAGTCAGTCAAGACTTTGTGGAGAACATTTTTTCGGTTCACTACGGGTGTTGTCAATCACTAGTTAGCGAACCATTTTCAGGAATTGATATCGTAAGCGCTTTTGGACTCTCATCCCTCATCTTGAAGTGATGATATTGTATTCCATTTTTTTACACCCAACCAAAATCCCGAAGCGCCGACAACGCTTGATGGATCGGCGTCCCGGATGACCGCTGCAGACACGGTAGATTCTGACGCACCACATCTGCCCACAACCGTCCTGCCTTCCGTTTGGCCTGTTCAACCCGCTTGGACT
>NZ_JXTH01000049.1 GCF_000836725.1 Anoxybacillus thermarum
CTCCAAAAGGGCCGCCAACAAGACAGCGAACACCTTTTGAAGAGTTCTGACTAATTGTTCCTCCAGCTCTTTTAATAAAGGCCATTCTGTGGTAAAATGTTTCATGGACTCTCTCCCTCCTGTTTTATTGATGTTGGTCATCACCATCATAGCAGGGAGAGAGTCCTTTTTGCATGACATTTGCTTTTTTCTACCGCGCTTCGCTTGGTGGCCCCGACGAGCGTCGCGAACAAAAGTTCGCAACCCTCGTCGGGGAATCATTCCTGAATGTCACCCACAAATATTTTACTCACACGTTGGTGACCGACAATGTTTAAACAACAACCGTTTGAAGCCTACTTAGATGAACTGACAGTCATTACAATTTTAATACCGAACGATGTTGTTCACGAGCGTGCACCGATATTTTTTTTATGTGATAAGGAGCAAACAGCATACCGTTTAACGATTCGTTCAACAGAAAGACAACACTTATTTACAAAATATGAATGTATCGTCCCTTTTATTGTTGAATTAGGAAAACGATATGTTGTTTATACAGAAGAAGGATGGCAAGCCCCTCTACAAGTAGGGGCAGTAATGCGAACAAAAGCGTTCGATGATTTATATGCATATGACGGAAACGATCTTGGTGCAACGTACAAGCCGGAAAAAACGACGTTTAAAGTGTGGGCGCCAACTGCTACAAACGTGTTACTAAAGCTTATTCATCCAACGACGAAAGAAGAAACAACTTATGAAATGATACGAGAACAAAAAGGGGTATGGACGTATACCATTTATGAAAATGTTGAACGATTTTTTTATACGTATATGACGTATGTGAATTTTGTTTGGCGTGAAGCGGTTGATCCTTACGCAAAAGCTGTTTCTGTAAACGGCACATATGGTGTTGTTGTCGACTTGACGAAAACAAATATACCGAAACCAACGATGCCTCCGTTTATTTCTATGACGGATGCGATCATTTATGAAATGCACGTGCGTGATTTTACGATTCATCCTAAAAGTGGGGTGAAACATAAAGGAAAATATCTCGGTTTAACGGAGCGAGATACATTTGGACCGAACGAAACGGTCACAGGTCTTTCGTACGTGAAACAGCTCGGTGTGACACATGTTCAACTCATGCCTGTGCAAGATTTTGAAGGAGTGGATGAACTTCAGCCGCTTCAAATGTACAATTGGGGATACAACACCGTTCACTACAACGCCCCAGAAGGGAGTTATGCAACTGATCCAACCGATCCATACGCACGCATCATTGAGTTAAAACAGGCGATTCGTGCGTTTCAAAAAGAAGGTATTCGCGTCATTTTAGACGTTGTATATAATCACGTATATATTCGAGAAACATCGTCGTTTGAACATCTTGTTCCTGGTTATTATTTTCGATACGGACAAAACGGTTATCCGTCAAACGGGACGGGAGTTGGAAATGATTTAGCATCTGAACGGAAAATGGTGCGAAAATTTATTATTGATTCCGTCATGCATTGGCTAAACGAATATGGTGTTGACGGATTTCGGTTTGACTTAATGGGCATTTTAGATATAGATACGATGAATGACGTCCGTCGAGCGATTGATGCAATAGATCCGACAGTCATTGTGCTCGGGGAAGGTTGGGAGCTAGCTACTCCGTTGCCTCGCGAAAAAAAGACGATGATTGCGAACGCAAAACATACCCCGCGCATCGCTTATTTTAATGATCAATTTCGCGACTATGTAAAAGGCAGCACGTTTCAAGTTCGTGATCGAGGATTTGCATTAGGGGATTGCTCATATAAAGAAGCAGTAATGGAAGTGATTCGCGGAAGTATTCATCTTTTCTTTTCGCCAAGGCAAAGTGTGAATTATGTCGAATGTCACGATAACCATACGCTATGGGATAAAATGATGATTGCCAATGCACATGAGAGCGAATATATTCGACGGAAACGTCAAAAGCTAGCGACAACGATCGTTTTACTATCTCAAGGCATTCCTTTTTTGCATAGCGGTCAAGAGTTTTATCGAACGAAACGAGGGATTGAAAATAGCTATAATGCTCCTGACGAAGTAAACCAAATCGATTGGGAACGCAAAAATGATTGGGAAGAAGACGTGCGGGAAATGATGCTTCTCATTGCCCTTCGTAAAAGACACGGTGCGTTTCGTTTTTTGACTGCCGATCAAGTCCGACGGCATGTGAAGTTTTACGATACACATCCATCTGTCATTGCTTATCAGCTTGTTGATGTTGGACTGTACGGTCCATGGGAACAAATTGTTGTCGTTCACCATAATGAAGAAAAGAAAACGACGTTGCCTCTTTCTGAAGGGGAATGGAAAGTCGTTTTTAGTTCAAATCAAGAAGAAATAGGAAAAGTATACGAACAGTTTGTTGAAATAAATGGAATTGGTACGTGGGTATTAATTGAATGTTGACGTGGAAACGATCAGAAAGATAAAATCTAGTAAGATGACAATCGCTATTTTTATTTTGACTAAGTCGAAAGGTGAGCTCACTTGGAACAGTTACTAGGTAAGGAGTGGGAAATTTCCCCAGCAGGCGGTGCGACAGGGGATGCATATATTGCGGAGCATGATGGGAAGAAGTTGTTTTTAAAGCGCAACTCTTCTCCATTTTTAGCTGTTTTGTCGGCAGAAGGAATCGTTCCAAAATTAGTATGGACGAAACGAATGGAAAACGGGGATGTTATTACAGCACAGCAGTTTTTACAAGCACGCGAATTAAAGCCGCGCGATATGACTAGCAAACAAGTTGCCCAACTGCTTCGAAAAATTCATCGCTCAAAAGAATTGTTAGCGATGATGGAACGGCTCGGTAAAAAACCTTTATTGCCGAATCGTTTACTAGAGGAAGTGAAAAAAAACGAATGTGTCATAAAAGAAAATGCTGTCGTGCAACAGGCTATTGCGTTTTTAGAGAAACATGTAAATGATGTGTATCATGAGGATTATGTCGTTTGTCATTGTGATATGAATCATAACAATTGGTTGTTAACAGAAGATAACCAGCTTTATTTAATTGATTGGGATAGCGCGATGATTGCTGATCCGGCTATTGATATCGGGGTGTTGTTGTATGCTTACATTCCAAGAGAACAATGGGAAAGCTGGTTAGAGCAATACGGTTTACCGTTTCATGAGCAGTTGCTGCTACGTATGAAATGGTATACGTTGGCTCAAACGATCGTGTTGCTTGCATGGCATAAAGGGCGGGGTAATGAAAAGGAAATGCAACGATTGTTGCATTTCCTCGAGCATGTGTTACGTTAATTGATCCATCCATTCAGCGAGTTGTTGTTCATGTTGATCGATGTGTGAAGAAAGATCAGTTGCATTTTTTCCGTTTTGACTGTACGTGTAAATATGGGATAATGTTTGTTTGAGTTCAGAATGGACAGCATCGTTTGCGATTAACGATTTGGCGAGCCGTTCAATTTGTTCACATTCGGCTACTGTCCCTGAACGATCAAGTTGATGCTCTGATAAAATGTCTTTTAACACGGTTAATTGATGCTCATGATTAATGGCCATGTTCATCCCCCTATTCGTTTTATAATATGGCCATTTTTATCTTTTTATATGCAAAGAAACGGAGGATGAGACGTGCGTTTACGAAATAAGCCTTGGGCGAAAGAAAAAATTGCATCATACCCACAATATATCATTCCACAACCGGAACAATATAAAGGCCGTTGGCATGAATTGTTCGCAAACGACCATCCCATTCATATTGAAATCGGGACAGGAAAAGGTCGCTTTATTACGGAAATGGCGAAAATGCATCCACATATCAACTATATCGGCATTGAGTTATATGAAAGCGTCATTGTATGTGCGCTAGACAAGCTTATCGAGAACGATTTGCCAAATTTACGTTTATTGAATGTGAATGCTAAAGAATTAACAAACATTTTTGCAAAGGGAGAAGTCGAGCGCATTTATTTGAATTTCTCCGACCCATGGCCAAAAAAGCGACATGAGAAAAGACGTTTAACATATCGTTCGTTTTTGGAGCTGTATGAAAACATTTTAGTCGATGAAGGGGAAATTCATTTTAAAACAGATAACCGTGGATTGTTTGAATATTCCCTTGTCAGCTTTTCTCAATACGGTTTAGTTCTTCAATATGTCAGCCTTGATCTTCATCGAAGTGATTTTGAAGGAAATGTCATGACAGAGTATGAACAAAAGTTTTCTGAAAAAGGAAATCCCATTTATCGCTGTGAAGTAAAATATCGAAAACCTATGTCGTAATTGGGCATAGGTTTTTTTCTTTTCTGAATATTTTTGTAATGTTAAAATAAATCATGAGAGGGGGAGAACAGATGGAGAAATTAACGATCGGTCGAATAACGATGACGTGGTTGAATGGGGGAATTACACATTTGGATGGGGGAGCGATGTTCGGTGTCGTGCCAAAGCCGCTTTGGATGAAAAAATACCCATGCAACGACCAAAATCAAATTCCGCTTCGCACGGATCCAATTTTATTGCAAGTAGATGGGAAAAACATATTAATTGAATCAGGCATCGGGAAAGGAAAATTGAATGAGAAGCAAAAGAGAAACTTTGGCGTAACGGAAGAATCTGACTTGGAAAATCGTTTGGCGCTTCTTTCTTTAACTCCTGAAGACATTGATCTTGTATTAATGACGCATTTGCACTTCGATCATGCGAGCGGGTTAACAAAATGGGAAGGGGATACGCTCGTTCCAACGTTTCCGCGTGCGCGCATTATTACATCGGCAGTGGAATGGGCGGAGATGAAAGAGCCAAATATTCGTTCGCGCAATACGTATTGGAAAGAGAACTGGGAAGCGATTGTAGAGCAAGTCGATACGTTTGCCGAGCAGTTGGAAGTCGTTTCGGGTGTTACGATGATCCATACAGGCGGTCATAGTGATGGACATGCAATTATTATTATTACATCTGAAGGAGAAACGGCCGTTCATCTCGGCGATTTAATGCCGACGCATGCACATCAAAATCCGCTTTGGGTGATGGCATATGATGATTATCCGATGACGTCCATTTTCGCTAAACAAAAATGGCTCGCCTATGGAATGGAAAACGATGCATGGTTTACGTTTTATCACGATGCGTATTATCGTGCTGTCCGTTGGAATGACGAGTTTCAAATCATTGAATCGATTAAACGTCAATAAAAACCCAAGCCGTTTGCTTGGGTTTTACAATTTGCGTGCTTCAATAATTGTTCCTGTTTTTGCATCAATGAAACACTCATATGCACCAGTTGGACGAGTGATTCCTCCTCGATAGACAGTATAGCGCAACCCGTTTTTTTCAATCATTTCAACGGTTGTTTGAATCCACGATCCTGTAATGTCACCCGTTTGTTGAAAAGCTTCTTTCGCTTTTTGAAGCGCTTGTTCAGATGAAATCAAACGTCTATGTTGCCATTGGTCAAATATGTATGCTGCTGTTGCACCGACAACGATCCCAGTAAGAAACGTTTTTATACGCATCACACATTCCTCCACTTTTTCTTTTAGTATACCGAATTGTTCGAGTGGAAACTACATGTAAAATTCGCTACAATGACAAATAGCGAGAAAAGAAAGGGGATACAGCGATGGATTTGCAGTTATTTCGAACGTTAACGGAATTGCCGGGAGCACCGGGAAATGAACATGCGGTGCGCGCCTTCATGCGTGAACAGTTACAAAAATATGCCGATGAAATTGTGCAAGATCGGCTTGGGAGCATTTTTGGAGTGAAGCGCGGAACGGAAGATGGTCCAGTTGTGATGGTTGCAGGCCATATGGATGAAGTGGGTTTTATGGTCACTGCCATTACAGAACAAGGAATGATTCGCTTTCAACCGCTTGGAAGTTGGTGGGGTCAAGTACTGCTCGCTCAACGTGTACAAATTATAACGGATCGCGGTCCTGTTGTTGGTGTGATCGGTTCGATTCCTCCTCATTTGCTTGACGAAGAGCAGCGAAAAAAGCCAATGGATATAAACAATATGCTCATTGATGTTGGGGCAGATGATCGGAATGATGCAGAGCGCATGGGCATTCGCCCGGGGCAACAAATTGTGCCTATTTGTCCGTTTACACCGATGGCAAACGAGAAAAAAATTATGGCGAAAGCGTGGGACAATCGTTACGGTTGTGGTTTAGCCATTGAATTGTTAAAAGAGTTAAAAGATGAAACGCTACCGAATGTATTATATTCTGGAGCGACGGTCCAAGAAGAAGTTGGGCTTCGTGGGGCGCAAACGGCGGCAACAATGATCAAACCAGATATTTTCTTTGCGCTAGATGCAAGCCCAGCGAATGACATGACAGGAGACGAAAAAGAGTTTGGGCATCTCGGCAAAGGTGCACTTGTACGCATTTACGATCGTACAATGATTACGCATCGCGGCATGCGTGAATTTATTTTAGATATCGCAGAAACGAACAACATTCCATACCAATATTTTATTTCACCAGGCGGTGGAACAGATGCAGGAAGAGTACATATCGCCAATAGTGGCGTCCCTTCAGCTGTCATTGGCATTTGTGCACGCTATATTCATACGCATGCTTCCATCATTCATGTGGATGACTACGAAGCGGCAAAACAGCTATTAGTCGCTCTTGTGAAACGATGTGACCGTGCGACAGTAGACGCCATTCGTCATAACGCTTAAGGGGATCGAGAGATGAACATAGCTGTTGGAACGAAAAATAATACGAAAGTGAAAGCGGTAAAGGCTGCGTTTCATGAGGCACACTATACGATTATTTCGAGTGATGTGCAACCGAGCGTGTCAAAACAGCCGTTTTCCGATGAAGAAACGTTGCAAGGTGCCATTGAGCGAGCAACGTTAGCTGTTTGCAAACAACAAGCACACATCGGGATCGGTTTAGAAGGTGGTGTGTTCATCGCACAAAACGGATCCATTTGGTTATGTAATTGGGGGGCGCTCGTTGATCGAGAGGGGGTTGTTGTTGTGGCAGGAGGGGCGCGTATTCCCCTCCCTGCTGAAATCGGTGAACAATTAAGAGGTGGAAAAGAATTAGCTGAAGTGATGGATGAATACGCAAATCGTTGCGACGTTCGTTCAAATGAAGGGGCGATTGGTATTTTGACGAACGGAGCGATCGATCGAACAACGATGTATACACATATTGTTCATATGTTAAAAGGGCAGTATGAACATCAAAAGAAAGGATGGACAGATAGATGAAAACAATCGAACGTATGGAGCAATATAACGAAGTCATTCAACATGGGAAAGTCATTATGATGTTTACGGCTGATTGGTGTCCTGATTGTCAAGTTATCAAGCCGATTTTGCCAGAAATCGAAGAACAGTTTTCGGATTATACGTTTTATGCGGTTGATCGCGATCAATTGCTCGATTTGTTTACAGCGCATAACGTATTCGGCATTCCGAGCTTTATCGCGTATGAAAACGGGCAAGAACGAGGACGATTTGTCAGCAAAGATCGGAAAACAAAAGAAGAAATCATCGCTTTTATTGAACATTTAGGTGAGCGTGATGAATAGTAAACAAATAAGCGAGCATATTCAACAGCGATTATCTCATTATCCATGGGAGTTTCAATGGGATCGAAAAAAAGATACACTCCGCATTGAACATCGCGAAACGAAAAAAGGAGTGACGATCTCCTTGCCTCCAATTATTGCGAAATGGGAACTAGAAAAAGAGCGCGCCATTGATGAAGTCGTTTATTATGTAGAACAAACATTGAACGCATTACATGATGATTCACCGTTGCGTGGAAAAGAAAAGCACGTATATCCAGTTATTCGTTCTACTTCGTTTCCGACAAAGACGAACGAAGGAGCAATGTTTATTTATGATGAGCATACGGCAGAAACGCGCATTTATTATGCACTTGATTTAGGGACAACGTATCGGCTTATTGATGAGCGTTTAGTTGAATCGGAGCGTTGGGATGTGCAACAATTAAAAGAAATTGCGCGTTTTAATGTTCGGTCATTGCCGACAACGGTAAAAGAAGACCGTGTTGCAGGCAATACGTTTTACTTTTTGAATACAAACGATGGGTATGATGCAAGTCGTATATTAAACGATGCTTTTTTGAAAAATTTTTCTGAAAAAATAAAGGGAACGATGTTATTGGCAGTTCCTCATCAAGATGTGCTTATTATTGCTGACATTGAGAACGAAATCGGATATGATGTACTTGCGCAGTTGACGATGAGTTTTTTTGCAAGCGGTCGAGTGCCGATTACCGCCCTCTCATTTTCATATGAAGATGGGCAACTTCAACCGATTTTTATTCTCGGAAAAAACCGTCGAAAGGATGAGAAACGATGAATGTATTTTACAATCGTGAAGGGATCGGGGATACGTTACTTATTACATTGAAAGCTGTTGATCCGCAAGTGCGAGCTTTTGAGAAAAAAGGAGATGTCGTGCGCATTTTCAATGAGCAGACAGGTGAGACAGTCGGTTACAATATTTTTCACGCGTCTACATACGGCACATTTGAAGGAAATGGTGTTGTCGAACGAACAGAACAACTGATTGCGACAATTAATGATATACTGCAAAAAAATGGTGTAGATGAGCAAGTAGTGGCTGATTTGTCACCGAAGTTTGTTGTTGGTTACGTGAAACAAAAAGAGAAACACCCGAATGCGGATAAATTAAGCGTTTGTCAAGTCGATGTCGGTACGGAGACGTTGCAAATTGTATGTGGCGCTCCAAACGTTGACGCTGGGCAAAAAGTTGTTGTTGCAAAAGTTGGGGCAGTTATGCCAAGCGGTCTTGTCATTCAAGAGGCAGAGCTGCGTGGCGTAAAATCTTACGGAATGATTTGTTCTGCACGCGAACTAAACTTACCGAACGCTCCTCAGGAGAAAGGCATTCTCGTTTTGAATGATGAGTACGAAGTAGGCCAACCATTTTTCAGCTGACTTCCGTTGCGGCAGTCAGCTTTTTTTGTGATAAAATAAAACTGAATGTACAAAGAAAGAGTGAGGACTGAATGGGTTGGTTAAAGGCATTATTTCGTTATTTATTTGGAGAGAACGATGAGATAAAAGAAGCGCGAAAACATTCTCCATCCGCCCCAAAAAACGAACATAAAGAGATGGAGGCAAAAGTCGTTTATGAATATCCGAAAGGAAAGTTTCGCTTTCCGTTAATTCCAGATGAACCGAAAGAAAGAAGAAAAGATAGAATAGATGAAACGTCGTCACAAACGAGTTCATTTGAGAAAAAAGTATATCGTCTCGATCGTAAAGTGGGTGAATCACGCGCATTTCGCCCAACGGATGTCCCGTCGCCTGTATTTGGTTATAAACGAATGGAACGTGTAGAACGAAAAAATGAAGATAAACAAATGGTTGAATTTGAACTTCCGAGTGTTGAAAAAGTCGAAACAAACGAATGCTTGAATGTAGAGGCAACTGAATCGATAGAAAAAGAAGAACATCTTGTTGCTGAGACAAACGAACATGCGCATCAAGGGAGTGAGTCACTTCACAACGAGATCGGTGATTTTGTTCATGAAAAGGAAGACGAAAAACAAGAAGAAGCAGAAATTGCTGAAGAGAAAACAGAACAAAAACAGCCGCAAGAAAATAAAGAGCAGGAGCGATTAGAAGAAAAAGAGGAGCGAGTACGTCAGCGAAGTGGTGTGCCATACAATGTGATGATGTTAAAGCAAGATCGGGAAAAATGGGAAGAGCGAAAAAAACAGTCAACGTACGTGTTTCCGTCCTTATCGTTGTTGCATCCGCCGCTTATCCGTCATGAAGATGATGAAATATGGTTAAGAGAACAAGCGGAGCGGTTGAATGAGACGTTTAAAAATTTTAACGTTGGAGCAAAGGTTGTTCATGTAACGAAAGGTCCGACGGTTACTCGTTTTGAAGTACAGCCGGAACTTGGTGTGAAAGTGAATAAAATTACGAATTTAGCAGATGATATTAAATTAAATTTGGCAGCTGTAGATATTCGCATGGAAGCACCTATTCCAGGAAAAAACACGATAGGGATTGAAGTGCCGAATCGATCAAGTCGCCCTGTCTTTATTCGCGAAGTATTACAAAGCGAAGCGTTTCAGAAGTCAGACTCTCCCCTAACCGTTGCTTTAGGGCTAGATATTTCAGGGAAACCAATTGTTACCGATTTAAAAAAGATGCCACATGGGTTGATCGCTGGGGCAACAGGATCAGGAAAAAGTGTATGTATGAATGCGATGTTAGTCAGCTTGTTGTATAAAGCAACACCACATGAAGTGAAGTTGCTATTGATCGATCCGAAAATGGTTGAGCTTGCACCATACAATCATATTCCACACTTAGTCAGTCCAGTTATTACTGATGCAAAAGCAGCAACAGCAGCGTTAAAATGGGCTGTGTCTGAAATGGAGCGACGATACGAACTATTCGCGCATACGGGTGTGCGTGATATTGTTCGTTACAACGATCTAGTACGAAAAGCACAAAAGACGGAACAACACTTACCTTATATCGTCATTGTTATTGATGAGCTTGCAGATTTAATGATGGTTGCGCCCGCTGATGTCGAGGAAGCGATTTGTCGTATTGCTCAAAAAGCGCGAGCATGCGGTATGCACTTGCTTGTTGCTACACAACGGCCATCAGTAGATGTTATTACCGGCTTAATCAAAGCAAATATTCCAACGCGCATTGCCTTTTCTGTGTCGTCACAAATTGATTCGCGTACGATTATTGATATAAACGGTGCGGAAAAGTTACTTGGGCGAGGCGATATGTTATTTTTAGAAAATGGAACAGCGAAACCGATTCGTCTACAAGGCAATTTCGTATCCGATGAAGAAATTGAGCGCGTTGTTGCCCATGTGCGTCAGCAAATGGAACCATCTTATTTATTTCAGCATGACGAGCTGTTGCAACAACATGTACAAGCTGATGAAGATGATGAATTGTTTTATGAGGCGTGTGAGTTTGTTGTTCAACAGGGGGGCGCTTCCACATCAAGTTTACAACGTCGCTTTCGCATTGGCTACAACCGAGCAGCACGCTTAATCGAGATGATGGAGCAGCGCGGAATCGTCTCCGCTCCGAAAGGAAGCAAGCCACGCGATGTTTTAATTGATGAACAAGATCTTGAACAACTACAAGACACGATTTAGATAAAGTGGTCGTGAAATAGAAAACATGCTATGCTAAATACGTGAAAACGATGGTTGAAGGGGAAAGTAAAATGAAGGAAATCGAATTAAAGCTACAAGGAAAGATTAAACGGTTAACGAATAAAACGTTTAAATTTGATGAGCGTGTGCGAGATGGCTGGTTTTCGGCTGTATATTTTTTGAAAACGCGCGAAATTGTAAAACAATTTCGCCCAAATAATATTGTCACGATGCAATTTTTTCAAAAAGAACATGCCGTTTTATGCGGAACGGATGAAGTGATTGCTTTATTGCATACGTTTGCGGATGAGCCAGAAAAATTAGAAATTTATTCATTAAAAGACGGAGATAAAATTAGTCCGTTTGAGACAGTGCTCACTATTACCGGTCCGTATCAAAATTTCGGGTATTTAGAAGGCATTATTGATGGAATTTTAGCGCGCCGAACATCTGTAGCAACAAACGTGTATAACGTTGTTAAAGCAGCAGCTTTATCTGGTGTACAAAAACCGGTCATTTTTATGGGAGATCGTGATGACCATTTTATGATGCAAGCAGGCGACGGATATGCTGCTTTTATTGGTGGTTCAACTGCACAAGCGACACATGCGATGAACGAATGGTGGGGAAAACAAGGAATGGGGACGATGCCGCATGCGCTCATTCAATTGTTTGATGGTGATGTTGTTGCGGCGGCAAAGGCGTATCACGAAAAATATCCAGACGATGATTTAATTGTTCTTGTTGATTATAACAATGACTGTATTACAGATGCGCTGAAAGTGGCGCGGGAGTTTGGTGATAAGTTAAAGGCTGTTCGCGTTGATACGTCTCGAACAATGATCGACCAATATTTTATTCGCCATCCAGAAGTGCTCGGTACATTTGATCCGCGTGGGGTTAATCCACCACTTATTTTCGCTTTGCGTGAGGCACTCGATCGCGAAGGATTTGAGCATGTGAAAATCGTTGTTAGCGGTGGATTTAACGAACAGCGCATTATTGAGTTCGAAAAGCAAGGTGTGCCGGTTGATATGTACGGTGTAGGAAGCAGTTTGTTAAAAGTACATATCGGTTTTACTGGTGATAACGTATTATTAAACGGAAAACATCAAGCGAAAGCAGGCCGCCGTTATCGTCCAAATCCACGCCTTGAAAAAGTGGAGTATACTGGTCAGTAACACGGAAAAACTGATAGAAGAACGATGCTTCTATCAGTTTTTCTTATCATTGCTTGCAAACGATGGTATAATGAAGTTTGTTACATAAGATGAAAATAGCAAAACGGAATTTGTGTCATATACTGTTATATAGATCAACGATAGTTGGTGGAGGTTTTTTTATGACTATTTACCATTTTGTCGGCATTAAAGGAACTGGAATGAGCGCACTTGCTCAAGTGTTACATGATATGAAATGTGTTGTGCAAGGTTCAGATTACGATAAGCGGTTTTTTACGCAAGAAGCTTTAGAAGAACGGGGAATTCCTATCTTCCCGTTTAGTGCTGAAAATATTCAACAAGATATGGTTGTGATCGCAGGGAACGCATTTCCAGATACTCATGAAGAAATTGTAGCCGCTCGCGAACTCGGTGTACCTGTCATTCGTTACCATCAATTTTTAGGTGAATTTTTACAAAAATTCACTAGTATCGCTGTGACAGGCGCCCATGGAAAGACGTCAACGACCGGATTGCTCGCTCATGTGATGCAAGGCGCGCAACCAACGTCATATTTGATTGGGGATGGTTCGGGAAAGGGAAGAGAAGGAAGTAAGTATTTTGTATTTGAAGCGTGCGAGTATCGTCGGCATTTTTTAGCCTATTCTCCTGATTATGCGATTATGACAAATATTGATTTTGATCATCCAGATTATTTTGCAAATATTGAAGATGTGTTTTCAGCATTTCAACAAATGGCATGGCAAGTAAAAAAAGGAATTATCGCCTGTGGAGATGATGAATATTTACAAAAAATCCAAGCGAAAGTTCCTGTTGTTTTTTATGGATTTGGCGAAGATAATGATTTCCAAGCACGAAATATTGTAAAAACATCGGAAGGTACATCGTTTGATGTGTTTGTGCGCCACACGTTTTTCGCTTCTTTTCATATTCCACGATATGGCGATCATAACGTGCTTAATGCGCTCGCTGTCATTGCGCTTTGCCATTATGAAGGAATTGATGTAAGCATTATTCAAGAAAGATTAAAAACGTTTCCTGGGGTGAAACGTCGCTTTCATGAGAAGCCGTTCGGTTCGCAAGTGCTTATTGATGATTATGCTCATCATCCGACAGAAATACGGGCAACGATTGAGGCAGCAAGACAAAAGTATCCAGAGCGTCAAATTGTTGCGATTTTTCAACCCCACACATATACACGAACGCAAACATTTTTACAACAGTTTGCGGAAAGTTTATCGCTTGCTGATGCGGTATATTTGTGCGATATTTTTGGTTCAGCGCGCGAGCATCAAGGGAAATTGTCAATCGAAGATTTACGTGAAAAAATTGATGGAGCAAAGCTTTTGCATGAGGAACAAGTTGATGTGTTAAAACAGCATGATCACGCTGTCCTTATTTTTATGGGGGCGGGCGATATTCAAAAATTTCAAGAGAAATACGAACAATCGGTTCACGTATAAGCAAAAAGCAACTATGATGTACTCATAGTTGCTTTTTTCATTTGTTCGTATGTGACGTTCCAATGTGAAGCATGCCACTCTACCCCTTGTTCCGTCACCCATAACACTTGAGGGGATTCGTGCTTTACTTGGAACGCTTGTGCAATATGTTGTGACAAAGGGCGAGCATGTTGCACATGCAAGTAATAGGCGCGGATGTGTGGAAAATCGTTTGTAAAACGCTCAAACTCCCCCCATGCCCGATGACTAATTGGACATGTAAGGCTATGTTTCATAAATAAAAACGGGCGATGTGACAAGCAAATTTGCTCAAATTGCTCAATTGTTTCAACTTTCTCCATGTGCATCAGTTCCTTTATTCAAACGTTTTTCGGCATCATGAACCGCCTGTTCGGTTTCTTTTAATAACTGTTCTACATCTGATGAAGGGAGCGGAATCGGGATAGATGAAACCGCCTGTGGCTTCTCTTGTTCACTTTTTGTCGGTTCCTCTTTTTCTTCACTTTTCCCCCATTTGTTTATATTGCTCTCTTTTAACTCATTCAATAGCTGCTTCCCTTGTTCTGTTGATTCAGTCAATAACTGCTTTCCACGTTCGCTTGACAAGAACAGTGCTGCTGCTGCACCCGCAATTCCCCCAACGATTGCCCCGAGTAGAAAAGAACCGTTTTTCGCCATATGAAAGCCTCCTTACTTTCGTTTCTCTTTCCATTTTGTCCATATTTCAATGAGTGTTTGTCCCCATCGAATCGCCTGCGTAATTTTTTTTTCGTTTGTTGTTAACGTTTTAGAAATCGAGTCGCTAAATGTTTGAACGGTAACACCTACTTGCTTTACCGCATCGAATACGCTTTGCAAGCTTTCTGCTTTTTTATGCACGTCATCTGCGAGAGCATTCGTCTTATGTAGTAATTGTGCCGTTTCTTTCCCGATTTCATGCATTTGTTTTTCAACTTCTTCCACAGTTTTCGCGACGTGTTGTAACGTCGTTTGAAGTGTTTTTAATGTTTGGACGACATAAATGACTAAAATAAGAAAAGCGATCGCAATGAGTGCAATGCTACTATACAAAATGATGTCCATTGTAGAAAAACTCCTTTCTGTCTACCTTACGATCTATTCGACAAAAAGAGAAAAAATCCTGCAAAAAACTCCAAATTTTTTGTGGATCGGTTACAATATACATGTACATACGATGAAATGGAGGAATACAAAATGAAAGATCCGCGCATTGAAAAGTTGGCGAAAAACTTAATTCATTACTCGCTTCGTCTGCAAAAAGGAGAAAAAGTATTAATCGAAAACTTCGGTTTGCAACGGGAGTTCGTCATTGCGCTTGTGCGTGAAGCGTACGCTGTAGGAGCGTATCCGTTTGTTTCATTAAAAGATCATCAAGTTGATCGTGCGCTTTTGCTTGGTGCGCAAGAAGAGCAGTTTCACATGATGGCTGAATTTGAAGCAAATGTCATGAAAGAAATGGATGCTTACATCGGATTACGTGCCGGGGATAACATTAACGAGTTTGCGGATGTGCCAGCTGACAAAATGAAAATTCACGGAAAAACGATTATGCAAAAAGTGCATCGGGACATACGCGTACCGAAAACGAAATGGGTCGTGCTCCGCTATCCGAATCCGTCTATGGCACAGCTCGCGAAAATGAGCACAGAGGCGTTTGAAGATTTTTATTTCAACGTATGTAACTTAGACTACGGCAAAATGGATAAAGCGATGGATGCCCTTGTTGAGTTGATGAATAAAACAGACGAAGTGCGCATTACAGGGCCAGGTACAGATTTAACGTTCTCCATTAAAGATATTCCTGCTATAAAATGTTCAGGTCAAATGAATATTCCAGACGGAGAAGTGTATACGGCTCCTGTTCGCGATTCCGTCAATGGTACAATTACATTTAATACGCCTTCGCCTTATCAAGGCTTTACGTTTGAAAATGTCAAATTAACGTTTAAAGATGGAAAAATTGTTGAAGCAACAGCAAACGATACAGAACGGATTAATCAAATTTTTGATACAGATGAAGGGGCGCGTTACATCGGTGAATTTGCGATCGGGGTCAACCCGTACATTCAACATCCGATGCAAGACATTTTATTTGATGAAAAAATCGATGGTAGCTTCCATTTCACACCGGGGCAATGCTACGATGAAGCGTACAATGGCAACCATTCGAACATCCATTGGGATATGGTTATGATCCAACGTCCAGAATATGGTGGCGGTGAAATATATTTTGATGGTGTACTTATTCGTAAAGATGGACGTTTTGTCCTTCCAGAGTTACAACCATTAAACCCAGAAAACTTAAAATAAAAGAAAAAAGCAACTATGGACTGCTCATAGTTGCTTTTTTTTATGCCAAACAATTTCAAGTTGATCACCTGGGGCAAGCGTCTCGTAAAATGTTGTTGGTTTGCCGTTTTTTAGTAATGTAAATGTTGTTGACGCTCCTTGAGGAATATCAACTTGAACGTATTGAAATATATCTTGAAAAATAAACGGCTCGATTTTCTGTTCGCTAAATTGAAGCTCATCTCCATGTTGAACGAGATCGTTCTCATGAAGCTGTTCACCGTTACGATAAAACGCAACAACTTGTTTTGTTAATGTTAATGTTTCACCGTTAAATATAATTGGAAGCGAGTAATGAAGTTTCAGCTGTCTTGATTCAGCTATTTGGGCAACTGTTCGTTCATTTTGTTGATGAACGATGATGTCATCCCCGTCTTCAAACGGTGCGTAGCGTGGGCATTCCATTCCGTTTCGATATATCGTTGCGCACCATTCAGAAAATTTTATTTTTTTTCCATTTAAAGTGATCGTAAATGGCTCAAGCTGTTGAAGAAGATCGTCATTTTTTGTTGCTTGCAAAAGTTGTTCCATCGTTTCTGGCATATGAACGACAATGTCGTCTCGATCACATAAAACAGCATCGAGGGAAGCGGGTTCTCCATTCCGCAACACAAGCGGTTCAATCGTATATTGTTGCCCGTTGATCGTCACTTGTTTTGTCGGTAATGATTCAAGCAAATCACCAAGTTGAACGGTTGCTTGCTTCCCATCTTTCCCTTTTTCAACAACGATACGGTCACCGTTTTTAATAGGTGTATCGAATGTTGCCGTCTCACCATTTTTCATAATGATTGGTGGCTCTCCATGTGTTCCTGGAATAGTAATTGTATTTCCGTTTAACGTGACGACGCAAGCTAGGCCAGGCTTTCCATATAGTTTATGTAATTGAATACCTGCAGCTAATAGCGCATCACCGATCGTCAGTTGTTTCATATCAAATAAACGAATCGATTGTCCGTTTACCTCTACCGTTACGTATTGAATCGGTGTTTGCTTTGCAGCAATTGCAATGCCAATGGGGGTGACGAGCTCTGGACGATGTTTCATTTCTTCACGATCGATGTGCAACTTTTGAATGGCATCAATGCCACGAATAGCGACGCGATTTTCAGGAAGATGGAGCTTTTGAGCGAGCCGCCTTGGCAGTTCTGGCGTCAAGCTTCCCCCTCCAACAAGCATCACTGCTTTCGGCGATTGATGATTATTTAATCGTAAAATTTCTTTGCTGATCGCATCAGCAAGTCGATCAATCGCCTCAGAAATAGTTGCAATCATTTGTTCGCGAGGTACTTCTGTTTCAAAACCGAGAATGTCTGTAATTGTTACCGTCTCTTTTGTATGTAAGTCACGTTTCGCCTGTTCGGCAAGAGGAAAATCGAGTAAATATGCATCAGAAATCGCCTCTGTAATTTCATCTCCCGCCATCGGCACCATTCCGTAAGCAATGACTGTCCCGCCATCCGTAATTGCGATATCGGACGTCCCTGCACCAATATCTACAAGCGCAACATTTAATCGCCGCATCGTCGGAGGAATGAGTACATTGAGTGCAGCGATTGGCTCGAGTGTTAGCGCCTCCATTTCTAAATGGGCGCGTTGCAGTGCTGCAAGAAGCGACTCGACGACAAGTTTCGGTAAAAATGTGGCGATGACTTCAACGCTCGCTTCATCTCCTTGTTGATCAATTAAGCTACCGATTTCTTCCCCATCAATTTCATAGCGCGTCACCGAATAACCGACGCAGTAATAATGATGACTTTTTTCATTCGATGATTTTTCCGCTAACGTCATTTGTGCTTGTTGAACGGCGGCGAGTTCTAAATACATCACATCTTCATGAGTTAAAAGCGGCTTACCTTTGATTGAAATCGTCGTTTTTCCTTTTTCTGTTTTTAGTGAACGACCTGCTGCTGCGACGCATACACGTGTAAGAGGTTCATGACGTTCCTCTAACGTTTTTTTTATATCGTTAATGACTTTTGAAACAGCAAGTACGTCATGAATTTGCCCGTCAAGCATTGCTCGTTCTTCATGTTCTTTGATGACAATGTCTTCAACTTGATATTGTCCGTCTGTTTCCTTTAAAATAATGCCAACTACTGAACGAGTGCCAATATCTAATGCAAAAATCAAGCTTCCCACCTTCTTTTTTTGAAAATTAAAAAATTCTTTATTACTTAAACGCGTTTTATAAAGTGTGAGTAAAATATTTGTGGGTGACATTCAGGAATGATTCCCCGACGAGGGTTGCGAACTTTTGTTCGCGACGCTCGTCGGGGCCACCAAGCGAAGCGCGGTAGAAAAAAGCAAATGTCATGCAAAAAGGACTCTCTCCCTGCTATGATGGTGATGACCAACATCAATAAAACAGGAGGGAGAGAGTCCATGAAACATTTTACCACAGAATGGCCTTTATTAAAAGAGCTGGAGGAACAATTAGTCAGAACTCTTCAAAAGGTGTTCGCTGTCTTGTTGGCGGCCCTTTTGGAG
>NZ_JXTH01000050.1 GCF_000836725.1 Anoxybacillus thermarum
TCTTTTTCAAAGGCTGCTTGAAGCACTGGATCGCCTTTGACGAGCTTATAGGTCGGGCGTGTCCATGACAAACGAAGACGATGCAATAACTTGCGAATGCCTTCTCGTGACATCGAAACGCCATAGGTTTGTTGGATGTAAGATTGCAATATACGTGTGTTCCATGACGAAGAAATGCCCCAGCCGACATCCACAGGGGTGGTAGTTAATATCAGTTGTCTGATCTCCTGTTGTTGTTCTTCCGTAAGAAATGGCAAGCGACCAGGTGGCAAGCGGCGATCGAGTAAATGATCGAGCCCACCTTCATTAAAACGTGCAACGTAGATGGCAACGGATTGACGGCACAGATTGACCATTTTTGCGACATCTTTTCCAAGAAACCCTTCCATGACGAGGCGAACGGCAGTCACCCGAATACGAAGAGAAGCATCTTTGATTTTCCGTTCTTGTTTCCGAAGGGTTCGAGGTGTCCAACCGTGATCATTTGTAATTTTAAGACGTTTCATGTCATTTCCGCTCCTTTTATACGTGGGTATTTAGGAGCAGTATAACCATGGAAAAGGGTGTTCATACAGAAGTTATCACTTTAAAGTGCATGTATATAGGCTATCCAAACAGATCTACCATTTTTCCAATATCTCACCCAATCTTCATCCCCAATTCCTTATTTTATGTTATAATGGTACAAAAATCCTATTTTCCACTGGAGCTGGTTTAGATGGCGTACATGATTCCGGAAACGATTCGTTCGAGTGCGACGGCGGGGGAGCGATTGCTGTTTCGAACGTTAAAAACATATTTACCAGATGACTATATTGTCTATTATGAACCGGAGATTCGAGGAAAACGTCCGGATTTTGTAATTATTGGACCTGATTTGGGGCTTGTTGTGCTTGAGGTAAAAGATTATACATTATCGACATTGATTCATTTGAATAATGATGAATGGACGATTGTAAGTAGCGCCGGTGAGCAGGCGACGGTAAAAAGCCCGTTTAAGCAAGCGAGAGATAATGCGTTTCACATTGTGAATGCGTTAAAAAAAGATAAAAATTTAGTTCATTTAGAAGGGAAATATCAATTTCAGTTGAAATTTCCTTATGGTTATGGAGTTGTGTTTACGCGAATTTCGCAAAAAGATCTAGTGAAAAAGCAGTTGTATCCGGTTGTTGATCCGAATTTTTGTCTGTTGCGTGATGAAATTGATCCGGACAAAGAAACGTTTAGCGAAGAAGTGTTGTTTGAAAAAATATGCAATATGTTTGTCGTTCCGTATCGATTGCGAACGTCGTTGACAAAAGAGGAGATTGATGCGATTCGTTATCATCTTTTTCCAGAGGTGCGCATCAGTGCGGAGTTTCGTCCGCCAATGCCATATCAAGATCAAGTGCTTTTATCTCTTCATGACATTAAAGCGATGGATCTGCATCAAGAAAATCTCGCAAAGCAGCTGGGAGATAAAAACCGTTTGATTCGTGGAGTCGCAGGAAGCGGAAAGACGCTTATTTTAGCTAGTCGAGCGAAGCTGTTGGCGAAACAACATCCCGATTGGAAAATTTTAATTTTGTGCTATAATATTTCGCTTGCGCAAGGGATTCGACAAATGCTCCACCATATGTTACATGAACCTGATTCGTTATTTGATTTTGACTTTACGAAAAAAGATGGGATGGCAAAAACGGTAGGCGATCAAATTATTGTCCGTAACTTTCATGAATGGTTAAAACATGATTTAAAAATATCAGAACAACAAATTCCGTATATATTAGAGAAAATAGATAAAAAAGAAGCCATTTTGCCAATGTATGATGCTATTTTAGTTGATGAAGGACAAGATTTTTCTTCCGACTGGTTGGCGTTGATTAGTAAATTATTAAATCCAGCAACACAATCGCTTCTTCTTGTAGAAGATCGAGCGCAAACAATTTATAAACGAAAACGATCGTATGTGCAAGATACGGGATTAAGTTTTCAAGGACGTTCCAAGGTGTTGACGATTAATTATCGAAATACGGCACAAATTGTGAAATTTGCATGGGATTTTTATCGTGAGCATTCGGTACTAAGCAATAAAGTGGCTCAACGCGAGTTTGAAGGGGAAATTATCGCCCCACAAAGTACACGGCGGAAAGGGCCAGAGCCGGCAATTGTAAAAGCAGAGAACTTTGGGGAAGAAATGAAATTTGTTGCGAAGCAAATGAAACGATTGCGTGAAGAGAGAAACGTGCCGTATTCGGAAATGCTTATTTTGTATCGAGTGAAACGAACGCATAAACAAAACATCATCGATGTCATTAAGCGGACGTTGGAAAAAGAGCAAATCCCTTATTATTGGCTCGCGGAAGATGAAACAACAAAGCGGAAATTTTCCCGTGATGAAGAAACCGTTAAAATTAGCACAATTGAGAGTAGTAAAGGACTTGATTTTCAAGCGGTGTTTATTGTCAATGTTGACAACATGCCATTTGCACTCGAAGAAGACCGTGAACGGGAAGTATCGTTATTGTATATCGGCATGACAAGGGCGAAAGAATACTTATGTTTGTCTTATTCGGGGGAGTCCGATTTCACACAGTATTTCGAGCAAGTTCGCACGAGCAGATTGCAGAACAAAAAGGAAGAAAAAGTAAATGGTTCGTAACTTTGTTTTTCATTGAAAGGAGAATTTCATGAGACTATCCAAAATAAACTTGGATGGATTATTCGATCGTGAAGAACAGCTTCTTGAAGAGCAGAATAGTGGTGAGGCAAAAGATTAATCAAGCGACTTCGACAAGAAGTGGAAGAAACAAAAACGGACGGTGGGAGTAGCTTTTATGCTATTCAAAATATGCGCATTGGTCGCCGTTTTGCCGAAGCAGTGATACGAGCTGCAAAGGAAGGAGCACTCCTTTACCGTGAAGCTTATCGATTGACAGGGCTATCCGGAACCACTTTCGATAAGTTTGCTGAATATGGCGATAGCGGGAGATTTGTATGAGCTCTAATCGTAAGTTTGTGATTGATACAAATGTTTTCATCGAAGCTTATAAACGGTATTATTCTTTTGACATCGCTCTTTTCTTCTGGAAAGCTTTAGTTCAACATGCGGAAAATGGCCATATCATCAGTATTGATCGCGGAAAACTAAATAGTTTCCATAAAGAGGATGAATTGAGTAAATGGGTGAATGAACATTTTGCTGAATGGTTCGAACCGACTGATAATCCTGAAGTTATTAGCACATATGATTGAAGCGCTGTTGCAAAAAATAAAAGAAGAAGTGATCGATCGTGATAACATATGGAATTAGCAAAAATTTATTTGAGCGCTTAATGGCATATTTTCAAAGTGAAGAAGAGATCCAACGAGTTATTTTATTCGGTTCGCGGGCAAAAGGGACGGCGCGTTACAACTCCGATATTGATTTATGCGTCGATTGTACAGGAAAGAAAAAATAGAAAGTCATCGATGCGATTGATGAAATTGTTGTCATTTATTCGTTCGATGTATTTGTTTTTTGATTCATTGAATAAAGAGATCGCACCGCAAATTGAGCGTGACGGGATCGTTATTTATGGGAGGTAAAAAAGCAGGGGAGACGATCGTCCACCTGCTTTTTCTCCTTTAAATCGTAACCGATGTTTTTGTTTTTTTCCGAAGGTCGAACCGGTCGGCGTTCATCACTTTCACCCAAGCATGAATAAAGTCGCGGACAAATTTTTCTTTGTTGTCGTCTTGGGCGTAAAATTCAGCGTAGGAGCGAAGGATCGAGTTTGAGCCGAAAATTAAATCCACACGAGTGGCGGTCCAACGAACAGCCTTCGTTTTCCGGTCGCGAATGTCATACAAGCCGTCTTCCCTCGGTATCCATTCATAATTCATATTGACAAGATGGACAAAGAAATCGTTTGTTAGCACGCCGATACGATCCGTGAATACGCCGTGAGGGAGATCTCGATACGTTGCCCCTAATACGCGTAACCCGCCAACTAATACGGTCATCTCTGGAGCAGTCAAGCCGAGCAGTTGGGCTTTATCGACAAGCAGTTCCTCAGGCCCGACGCGATATTTTTTCTTTTCATAATTGCGGAATCCGTCCGCGAACGGTTCTAATACTGCAAAGCTTTCCACATCTGTTTGTTCCTCTGTTGCGTCTCCTCGTCCAGGCATAAATGGTACGTTAACGTCAAAGCCAGCATCGCGGGCTGCTTTCTCGACTGCTGCACTGCCACCAAGTACGATTAAATCAGCGATGCTTACTTTTTTAGGGAGCGTTCGTTGAATGTCTTCGTAAACGGCAAGCACTTTCGCAAGTCGCTCTGGTTCGTTCACTTCCCAATCTTTTTGTGGCGCAAGCCGAATGCGTGCACCGTTCGCTCCGCCACGCTTATCGGAGTTACGGAACGTGCTAGCGGATGCCCAAGCGGTTTTCACAAGTTCGCTAATCGTTAACCCTGAATGCAAAATTTTTGTTTTGATGTCTTCGATTTCTGCATCCGTTAATTCATACGTTGCTTCTGGAATCGGATCTTGCCAAATGAAATCTTCTTTTGGTACTTCCGGACCGAGATATCTCGTTTTTGGCCCCATGTCGCGATGAATAAGTTTAAACCAAGCACGAGCAAACGCATCGGCAAATTCTTCTGGATGTTCATAAAAGCGTCGGGCAATTTTTTCATATATCGGGTCAAAGCGCAGCGCTAAATCGGTTGTCAACATCATAGGTGGCACTTTCACATTGGCATCTTCTACATCAGGGGCCAAATGTTCCTCTTTTATATTTACTGCTTCCCATTGATACGCACCAGCTGGGCTTTTCGTCAACTTCCATTCGTATTCAAAAAGCAACTGTAAATAGCTGTTATCCCATTGGGTAGGCGTCGGTGTCCAAGCGCCTTCCAGACCACTTGTAATCGTATCACGACCTTTTCCTTTTCCATACGAGCTAAGCCATCCTAATCCTTGTGCTTCGATTGGAGCAGATTCTGGATCAGGGCCGACATGCGACGCATCTCCAGCCCCATGCGCCTTCCCAAACGTATGGCCGCCTGCGATAAGTGCTACTGTTTCTTCGTCGTTCATTCCCATTCGTTTAAACGTCTCGCGAATGTCACGTGCCGCCGCGAGTGGATCTGGGTTGCCATCAGGACCTTCTGGGTTGACATAAATAAGGCCCATTTGAACGGCGGCAAGCGGATTCTCTAATTCGCGGTCGCCTGTATACCGTTCCGAGGCGAGCCATTCTTTTTCCGCTCCCCAATAAATGTCTTCTTCCGGATGCCACACATCCTCTCTGCCAGCGCCAAAACCGATCGTTTTTCCACCCATGGACTCAATCGCCACGTTGCCAGCTAACACGATTAAGTCCGCCCAAGAAATTTTATTGCCGTATTTTTGTTTAATCGGCCACAATAGCCGCCGTGCTTTATCTAGATTCGCGTTGTCTGGCCAACTGTTTAATGGGGCGAACCGTTGCGTACCTGTTGAAGCGCCGCCTCGTCCGTCGCCGATGCGGTACGTTCCTGCAGAATGCCAAGCCATGCGGATAAACAACGGTCCATAATGACCATAGTCTGCAGGCCACCAATCCTGACTTGTCGTCATCAGTTGACGCAAATCTTCCTTTAACGCCCAATAGTCAAGTGTTTGAAATTCCTCTGCATAATCGAACGTTTCGTCATGGGGATTCGTTTTTCGGTCGTGTTGATGAAGAATGCTTAAGTTTAGTTGATTCGGCCACCAGTCTTTGTTTGTTGTTTTGTTTGAAGCATGACTCGTCACACTTCCATGGAACGGGCATTTGTTTTCCATTCTTTTATTCTCCTTCCCTACATATAAATGAAACATGATGCTAGCAGTTCATATGATAGTGATTATAATTATCATATTAGAATTATACTAAATTAATATTTAATAGTAAAGTAAAAAAGATATTTTTATTTAAAAATTATAAAAATCCCCCATTTCATTCTGTTTGCAGAATAAAATGGGGGATTTATACGTTCACATCCGCATTTCCGTTCATCGTTTCACTCCAATCCTTTAATGTTGCAGCATATGCTTTACTTGTTCAGTTGTTAAATTGCGAATGAATTCGATTAAATCAATGGCTTCAATACCAAACTCATTGCATTTTTCTACATATCTTTGATAAGCCTTAGTGTACATATCCATAAATAAAACTCCTTTCGCATGTTGTTTTTGTTGTTTATATTGTATTATAACAGAAATAAAAAATCAATAGCTGTTATATAATTATTTGAAAATTTTATCTTCGCCATCTTTTGTATGTACGAGTAGTAGAAATGAAAGCATTGTAGTACAATAGAGTAGGTCATGGAAAGAAGTTATACATATTTCACCAATCAAGAAAGGATGGACATGAATGCATATCATTGAATTAATTAAGGCGCTCATTTTAGGGCTTGTCGAAGGGATGACGGAGTTTGCGCCTGTTTCATCGACAGGTCATATGATTATTGTTGATGATATGTGGCTAAAATCGAGTGAGTTTTTGGGGAAATATGGGGCGAATACGTTTAAAGTCGTCATTCAGCTCGGTTCTGTTTTAGCTGCTGTTGTGGTGTTTAAAGATAAATTTTTCGAATTGCTTTATTTACGAAAAGGCGAAGTGAGAAAAGGACCGCGGTTGACACTTATGCATATTTTTATCGGTCTTTTACCTGCTGGGGTGTTAGGTGTTTTATTTGAAGACTATATCGATGAACATTTGTTTTCGACGGAAACGGTGCTCATTGGGCTCGTGCTTGGAGCGTTGTTGATGATCGCAGCAGACCGTTTCGGGAAACGGACGGTGGCGCAAACAGTAGATGACATGACGTATAAACAAGCGTTTATTGTCGGACTTGTACAATGCTTATCCCTTTGGCCAGGGTTTTCTCGTTCGGGGTCGACCATTTCAGGTGGCGTACTTGTCGGAATGAGCCATCGTGCCGCAGCAGATTTTACATTTATTATGGCCGTACCGATTATGGCAGGGGCAAGCGCCATTTCGTTATTGAAAAACTGGGAGTACATTACGTTAGATGCGCTACCGTTTTTCATCGTTGGTTTTATTAGCGCGTTTATTTTCGCGTTAATTGCTATTCGCTTTTTCTTACGTTTAATCAACCGTGTCCGCCTTGTGCCATTTGCCATTTATCGTATCGTGCTTGCGGCAGTTATTTATATTGTTTATTTTGCGTAATCTCCACGATTTTTGTGGAGATTTTTTGTTTAAAAAGTCGTCAAAAACGCACGAACGCATGATGAAAAAATAAGTCTATAATGAATGTGAAAAATAACACGAAAAGCTGGTGATGAAATATGCATGAACATGCGCGTGCGATAGATTATAACGAGAATCCGTTTATCGTCATTTGGGAAGTGACGAGAGCGTGTCAGTTAAAATGTGTACATTGTCGCGCAGATGCCCAACCTATCCCAGATCCGCGTGAGTTGACGTACGAAGAAGGGCTTCGTCTTATCGACGACATATATGAGATGAACAATCCGATGCTTGTGTTTACAGGTGGAGACTGTATGATGCGCGAAGATTTGTTCGACTTGGCCGAATATGCGATCAAAAAAGGAATGCGCGTTTCGATTACACCGAGTGCGACACCAAATGTGACGAAAGAAAAAATGAAAAAGGCAAAAGAGATTGGGCTGTCGCGCTGGGCGTTTAGTTTAGATGGACCGACAGCTGACATTCATGATCGATTTCGCGGTACATCGGGTTCGTTTGATTTAACGATTGAAAACATTCGTTATTTAAATGAGCTACATATGCCATTACAAATTAATACAGTGATTTCGCGTTATAACTACGATCATTTAGAACAAATGGCGAACTTAGTTGCAGAGTTAAAGGCAGTAATGTGGTACATTTTTTTACTCGTGCCGACCGGCCGTGGACAAATGGTCGATTGCATTAGCCCGGAAGAACATGAACGAGTGTTCCGTTGGTTGTATGAGTTAAGCAAAACAGCACCGTATGATATAAAAACGACAGCAGCACAACATTATCGCCGTGTTGTCATTCAACAAAAAATGCGCGAAAAACGAATTGAAGCAGGGGATATTCGTTATGAGCATGCGATTACGACCGATCATGCTTCGATGATTGATGGATTAAAACGAGCGCCAAAAGGCGTCAATGACGGCAACGGTTTTGTTTTCGTTTCACATACAGGAGATGTCATGCCAAGCGGCTTGCTTCCGATCGTATGTGGCAACGTGCGCGAGCAGCCGTTATCGCATATTTATCGTGAATCGGAAGTGATGAAACAGTTGCGCCAGCCGGATTTATATAAAGGAAAATGCGGCATTTGTGAGTTTCGCTACGTTTGTGGCGGGTCCCGTGCTCGAGCCTATGCAGTCACAGGTGATTACATGGAAAGTGAACCGTTTTGCATATACGTTCCTTTAGGGATGAGAAAAGAAAAAACCCGAACGGTGTTCGCCTAATGCGGACGCTGTTCGGGTTTATGTATGTTAAAAGTCAAAGTTATCCGGATCTGGACCGATGCGGCGGTTTTCGTTTAGCGCGTCAATCGCATCCATTTCTTCTTTTGTTAGAGTAAAGTCAAAAATGTTTGCGTTTTGAGCAATTCGTTCAGGTGTTACAGACTTTGGAATTGTGACGACTTCATGTTGTAAATCCCAACGTAAAATGACTTGAGCTGGTGTTTTCTCGTATTTTTGTGCAATGTTAATAAGTGTTGGTTCGTTTAACAACTCGCCGCCGCGCATAAGTGGTGACCACGCTTCTAATTGAATATGGTGCTGTTTACAAAATGCAAGAAGCGGCTTTTGTGTTAAACGAGGATGGAATTCGACTTGGTTTACCATCGGTTTTATTTCACAATCAGCAAGAATATCTTCTAAATGATGAATTTGGAAGTTGCTCACTCCGATCGCCCGAACAAACCCGTCTTTATACAATTTTTCAAGTGCTTTATACGTTTCTTTATATTTTCCTTTCACCGGCCAGTGGACTAAGTACAAATCAATATAATCAAAGCCGAGTTTTTTTAGGCTCGTATGAAACGCTTTTAATGTTGATTCGTATCCTTGATCTGAATTCCATACTTTTGTTGTGACAAAAATTTGGTCGCGAGGAATGCCCGACTCGCGAATCGCTTGCCCGACTCCTTCTTCGTTTTGATAAAACGCGGCGGTATCTACGTGGCGGTAGCCGACTTCAAGCGCTGTCCGAACAGCTCGTTTCACTTCATCTCCTTCTTCCACCTTGTAAACTCCTAAGCCAAGCCAAGGCATACGAACGCCGTTATGTAACGTCGCGGCATCTTGTAAACTTTTCATCCTCATGCTCCTTTCCAATATTTTTCCCTTTTATTATGAAATGGAGTGTATGAGAAAGCAAAACATATGCTTAGATGGAAGGAGCTACAAATTTAAATCACGATAGTTTGGATGATGTTTTAACAGCTCAGAGACAGTGACAAATGTATATCCTTTTTCTTTTAAAATCGGTAAAATTTCTTTTAATGCTTGAACAGTTTGTTTTCGGCTACCGCTTCCGTGATCGTGAAACAAAATAATTTGTCCAGGTTCAATATGTTCAATGACACGGCGGACAATTCGTCTTGTCCCAGGGTTTTGCCAGTCATATGTGTCTTGATGTTTTGACCACATGACAACAGTATAGCCTCGTTGTTTGGCGATATCTATGATCTGCTTGTTGTAGTAGCCAAGTGGGGGACGAAATAACGTTGGGCGTTTTCCGGTAATGTCATATAACACATCTTCGCTTTTTTTTATTTCTTCCTCAATCGTTTGCTTAGACTTGCCGCGAAAATCGAGATGTTTATACGTATGATTGGCAATTTCATGCCCTTCGTTCATTTGTCGCTTAATGATATCTGGATATTTTTCAGCACGAAATCCAACGACGAAAAAAGTAGCTTTGGCGTCATACTGTTTTAAAATCGTTAAAATGTCAGGAGTGTATAATATGTCTGGCCCGTCGTCAAATGTAATGGCGACCATTTTTTCATTTGTCGGCACGTTCCAAACAATATCGTCATGTATTCGGTGAACAGGTGTTGTCGTGATGAGCAACAAAGACAAAAATAAGAAAAGTACGTTCATTTTTCATCCCCGCTTTTTTATATATCATGTGAAAAAAGTCGTTTTGTCATTCTCTTTTCTATACAAGACGTAGTAAAATAAAGATAATTAGGTAATGGGAAGGGATATCAATGAAAAAAATTGTTGGCATCATCGCATTTTTATTCGCACTTGTTGTGGGGGGAGTATATTTGTTCGCACAAGAAAGACAGCCGGTGCGTGCAACATGGCTTTGGAACCCATGGTTATTTGTGAAAGACGAAGATCGCGTTTTCTCTTTTTTACAAGAAAAACAAGTGAGCGATGTATACGTGCAAATCGATGAAGAAATTCCGATTGATACGTATCGTCAATTTGTCCGGCGTGCAACCGAAAAAGGTATTCGTGTGTATGCGCTCGATGGGGCGCCAAATTGGATTGAGAGTGGGGAAGGAATGGAACGCTTATTTCAATGGTTGACTAAGTATGAAAGCGTTGCTGAGAAGAATGAAAAGTTTTTCGGTGTACACTTAGACGTTGAGCCGTACTTGCACGCATGGTGGGAGACAAATCAAAATGGGGCAATCGCTTCGTATCAAACGGTGTTACGGCGTGCACGTGAGTTTGCGAAAGAACGATCGCTACGGTTTGAAGTAGATATGCCATTTTGGTTTGATAAGGTACAATATGGAAATGGAAATTTAGCGGAATGGGTGATTGCGAATACAGACGGTGTGACAATGATGGCATATCGCGACCAAGCAAGAGATGTCATTAACATTGTAAAAAAAGAAATGCAAATAGCTAAAAAATACGGAAAGCAAATTGTTGTAGGGGTTGAAACAGGACGAGTTGATGAAGGGGATGACGTTTCGTTTTTTGAAGAAGATGAGACGTATATGAACGAGCAATTGGCGATTGTTCAGAAGCGCTACGCACGAACAAAAAGCTTTGCTGGCATCGCTGTGCATCATATGGAACAATGGATGAGTAGAAACGAACAAAACGAGTGAAGGTGAGATAGATGAGTGAGCGTGAAGAAAAACAGCTGTATACGCTTGCAGAGTTTTTTGAGCTTGTCGGAGAACGACGAATGGAGTTGTACGAAGGTGTTCCTGTGCTCATGGCTCCAGCCTCATACGAACATGAGGGGGTTGTAGCGAATGTAATTGGGGAAATCACATTCGCGTTAAAAGGTAGCCATTGTTTTGTGTTTGGAAGCAATTTGCAAGTCGTACTTCTTTTCCAAGATGAACAAAAAGGAAAAGAAAATGTCACGGTGTTACCGGACATCTCAGTTGTTTGTGAGAAAGAGAAACTGCGCAATAAACGTTGTTATGGCGCCCCAGACCTTGTTGTCGAAGTTCTTTCTCCAAGCACTGCAAGAAACGACCGATTATTAAAGCGTTATTACTATGAAAAAGCAGGGGTAAAGGAATATTGGATTGTTGATTATCAGCATCAGACGATTGAAAAATATGTCCTTTATAACGATCGTTTGCAACTAGAAGAAGTATATGATACGCAAAACGATCATTTTGTCTCAACTTTGTTTCCAAATATACAGTTCTCTACACATGATATTTTTTCATTTTCTGATATATAAACAAAAAGGAAGGGGAAAATGTATGTCGAAACATACGAAGCACATTTATGAAGCAGAAAGACGAGTACAACAGCCAAAAGAAAAAATGGACAGCACGTATCGCTTAGCATACCATATTATGGCGCCGGTAAACTGGATGAACGACCCGAATGGGCTCATTCAATGGAACGGGGAGTACCATGTGTTTTATCAGTTCCATCCTGATAGTCCAAAGTGGGGACCGATGCATTGGGGGCATGTGAAAAGTAAAGATCTTGTGCATTGGAAACGTGCACCGATTGCGCTTGCGCCGAGCGAATGGTACGATGAAGGCGGTTGTTTCTCGGGGAGTGCAGTAAATGACGGTGGAGTGCTCACACTTATTTACACGGGAAATGTTTGGCTGAACGAGGAGCAAACGGAACTGAAACAATACCAATGTATTGCCACAAGCAAAGATGGCATCCATTTTGAAAAAGACCCATCCAATCCTATACTTTCCGAGCCGCCATTTGACTGCCAAGGGCATATTCGCGATCCGAAAGTGTGGAAACACGGTGATGATTGGTATATGGTGCTTGGGACGCGTGAAGGGAACAATGGAAAAGTCGTTTTGTATAAGTCGGGAGATTTGCGTCATTGGGAATATGTCAATATCATTGCGCAAAGTGATGGTAGTTTGGGCTATATGTGGGAGTGTCCAGATGTTTTTCGTTTGAACGGCAAAGATATTTTGTTATTTTCACCGCAAGGGATTGAGCCAGAAGGCGATCGTTTTCAAAATCTTCATCAAACAGGCTACGTTGTCGGAACGCTTGACTATGAAACGGGAAAACTCGTGCACGGAGCGTTTGAAGAACTCGATAAAGGATTTGATTTTTATGCCGCGCAAACGTTTGAAGATGAAAAAGGACGACGCATTTTGTTCGGTTGGATGGACATGTGGGAGTCTTTTATGCCGACGCAAGCACATGGTTGGGCAGGGGCGTTAACGATTCCGCGCCTGTTGGAATTAGCCGATGATGAGAAATTACTAATGAAGCCGGTGCCGGAATTGCAGTTATTACGCGAAGAGCACGTGCGGATGGAATCGATTTCAGTCCAAGAAGGTGCATATGCGTTGCCTGTGAAAGGCGACCGTTTAGAGTTGCTCGTCCGCTTTTCGTTAGCCGATTTTCAAGGGAGCGCATTTGGTGTGAAAATACGCTGTGCGGAAGATGGAAGCGAAGAAACGATTTTCTGCTATGATGTGAAAGGTTGTACGTTGACGTTTGATAGAAACCGTTCTGGACAAGGAGAGGGCGGCATTCGTCGAGCGGTGCTAGATGGACAGTTAGGAGATGTTATTACGTTTCATTTCTTTATCGATCGCTCATCGGTCGAACTATTTGTCAACGACGGTCGACTTGTGATGACGGGAAGAATTTATCCATCCGAAACGAGCCAAGGAATCGAATTATTTGCAGAAGGTGAGGACGTGACTGTCCTTTCTATCGATGCGTGGACATTGAAGGATATTTGGCATGAGGAATAGGAGACGGTACACAAAGCCGTCTCTTTTTGTTTCAAACGGTTATCGTGTCCACATGAGAGGAATAGTATAAATAAGAAAAGGAGAGATGGGGGGATGATGATGGGACGATTTGTTATTTATATGATTGCATACGTTGTTATGGTTATTGTGAATATCATTGCCGAACGGCTTCCGTTAAATGGTCAGACGACAGGGGAAATATCGCGAAAAGCGGACGTCTTATTTACTCCGGCAGGGTATGTATTTTCGATTTGGGGTCTCATTTACATCTTACTGGCAATTTGGATTTTAAGACAAGTTCCTCTTTCTCGACGCGACTTGCCTATGTATCGCCAAGCGCTCGTCCCTTTTGTTATTAGCTGTATATTGAATGCGTTATGGATTGTTGTGTGGCATTATGAATATTTTTTCTTTTCGGTTATTGTGATGCTTTCTCTTCTTTTTACGCTGATCTCGTTATATACAGTGATCAAACGTACGAATCCACGTTTTTTTGACATGTTTCCATTTTCTATTTATTTAGGCTGGATCAGTGTTGCGACGATCGCCAACATTTCCTTTGTTTTAAAATACAACGGCTGGAACGGATTCGGATTATCTGATGCATTCTGGGCGATTGCGATGTTACTTGTTGCAACAGCTTTAGCCCTTCTTTTCATGCGCCGACAAAGCGATTACGTGTATCCACTTGTGTTTGTTTGGGCGTTTGTTGGCATCGGGGTGAAAAACCAAGGAACGTCGTCGCTTGTTGCATACGTTTCATTTTTACTGGCGGGAGTTATATTAATTAGCACAGCATCTTTATACAAAGAAAAAACATAATCGACCATATTTGCCTATGGGTGATTTATACATATTTATGTATCGCTTCATGAAATTGTTTTTGCATGTCTTTGTCATGAATAAGTTTTTTGAAGTGTGTTTTTGAAAATAAATATGTAGTGATGCTAGGATCTTTTAACATATGTTTTATCTTGTTTCGATCGAACGTTTTTTGCAGTGCAATCATTCCTATTTTTTGCAGATGTTTTAATTTTCGTTTTGCAGTGAGGCAACTAAACTGACCTAAAAACAAAAAATCTAACAATGCGCCTATTGCTTCGAAACATATAGTGACTAGTATTTCCATGTTTCCTATCACTCCATTCTTCTATTTTTGATAAATCAATCAAATTTTACCTTTTTTCATCTAACATATTGACAAAAAAAAAGAGAGCATTCCTGTCAGAAAGGTTTTCGGGGACTTGAAAGAAAAAAGCCCTCTTGGTATGATGCAGGGGTACCAACAATCACCTATCATCAAACCAAGGAGGACTATACAGTGAATTGTACACGAAATCTCAAGATTGAACAAGTCACCGAACAAACATTAGTCATTGGCATGGATATCGCGAAGCACAAACATTATGCAGCAATGGTGGATGAGCGTGGTAGGGAACTGAAAAAGCCGTTTCCCGTCCTTCAATCTCGAATCGGATTCGAACAATTTTACGCATCCATCGAAGAAGCGAAAAAAGTGTTTGGCAAAACCGAAGTCATCGTTGGCATCGAGCCGACCGGGCATTACTGGTTGAACCTCGCCTATTTCCTCGAGGAAAAAGGGATCCCATTGGTAATGGTCAATCCGATGCACGTGAAACGATCAAAAGAACTCGATGACAACTTGCCAACGAAACATGATGCAAAAGACGCCCGAATCATTGCGAAACTAGTCAAAGATGGGCGTTTCAGCTACCCACGTATTCTCCACGAAGTGGAAGCAGAATTGCGGGCAGGAAGTACGTTTCGGGAATCCTTGATCACGGAACGCAATGCTGTTCATAATCAAATGATTCGATGGACAGATCGTTACTTTCCTGAATTTTCGCAAGTATTTCCATCATTCGGAAAAATCGCTTTGGCTGTATTGGAAAAAACACCATTTCCGAATGAAATCGCTGATCAGACGGTCGAGGAGTTGATCGAGCAATATCGACAAAGTGAAGGGCTCAAATGTCCGCAAAAACCGAAAATTCAAAAGCTGTTAGAGGTTTCCCGTCAGTCGATTGGCATCACTCAAGGACAACAGATGGCCCGTATCGAAATCGCCACGTTGGTCCGCCGATATCGTCAATTGGAACAAGAAATCGCAGCGCTCACGGAACAGTTAATCGCCCTTGCACAAACGACGGTGGAGTATGAATGGCTTCAAACGATCCCAGGGCTTGGCGATGCGACAATTGTGGAACTATTGTCGGAAATCGGGAGTGTTTATCAGTACCAAGATCCGCGACAACTCATGAAATTAGCGGGCTTAACTTTGAAAGAAAACTCATCTGGGCAGCACAAGGGACAAAAGCGTATTTCGAAAAGAGGACGAAAACGGCTACGCGCCCTCCTCTTTCGGGTGATGATGCCTCTCATTCGTCATAACGAAGCGTTTCGCGCTTTGCATGAATACTATACGACACGTCCCATCAACCCGTTGCGTAAGAAACAATCGATCGTTGTGTTGTGTGGAAAGTTATTGAAAATTCTCTATGCCGTTTGTGTGAAACAACAAGCATTTGATGGGGAACGAATGATACGGGATATCTCCCATACTCATACTCAAGCCCACGCAGCTTAGAGCCATCCCTTTTGGAAATACATCTTGTTTGAACAACCAGATGACACGGAGAAGCTGGCACGATTTCATCCATTCGACCGAGAGTCCCTAAGGGAGCTTAGCCGGCCTCTGCCTGGTGAAGAGACCGAACGAAGGAATGTTGGCACAAGGATGCCCAGAGACATGGGAGGGTTCGTCCTCATCAGCAATGCAGAGATCCAAGGTGCATCGCATATGTATTTTCCATTGGTTTTAACATACAAAAATAACCAGTGGTCGCGAAGCGTACCTATGGTTTGTTAGATATCAACAAAAATGAAAAAGTATGTGATGAGTTTTGTCGAAAAAATTTTTTCTGGCACCCCTAAGATGCCAATGAACCTTGATATATCAACATTTCTAGAGGGAGGATAAACATTAGTGACCACCGTATTTCCGACATTGCTTTTTGGATTTATTTTAGGTATCAAACATGCCACAGAGCCGGACCATGTCATTGCTGTATCAACCATTGCAAGTCGGACGAAGAAGCTTTCGTTTTCGTCGCTCGCAGGGATTTTTTGGGGAATTGGCCACACAGCAACATTATTTGTCGTAGGAATGATCGTGATCGGGCTGGAACAACAAATACCGGAAACCGCAGCGATGTGGCTGGAACTAGCCGTCGGAGTGATGATCGTCGTTTTAGGGATTACGAGTTTTCGGTCATCGAATGTTATTTCTAGTCAAAAGGAAGTAAGCATAAGCCATCTTCATTTGAAATCGACAGTGATTGGTATTGTTCACGGGTTAGCCGGTAGCGCCGGAATGGTGCTTTTGGCGTTAACGACTGTCGATACACGGTTGCAAGCAGTACTATTTATATTGATATTCGGCGTCGGAACGATTATGGGAATGATGCTATTTACGACATTTCTTGGCTTGCCATTTATTTGGATTAAAAGTAAACAAATGGTTTATCAATTCACCATTAAAGCCGTTTCGTTGATTAGTATTGTATATGGTTTATATTACATGTATCGCATAAGTAGTGAAATCATTGTTTAATCGTTTGCATGGTTCAAAGCGACAAGTATTGAGCAAGTTCAGCGTGTTGATTCATCAATAAAAACCAATTAGAACTAGTTTATTAACCAGAATCATTGTAGTGGCTTTGTCTTTGATTGTTATAGTTGGTTCGTTTCGGCGATGAAACGATCACGTACGATGCGAACGGCAACCGGACTAAGGACGGTGAGTACCAATATGAATGGAACGAAGCCGACCAGCTTGTCGCTATCCCTCAAAAAGGCGAAAGCACGCCGTTTGTGACGTACCAATACGATGAAGACGGCCGCCACATTCACAAGACCGTGAATGGCGTCATAAAAATGATTGGATGAAAAAGAGCAAGGAGAGGATATTGTGTGAGGAGAAGGTTCTTAGAAGCAGGGGGAATTGTCAGAATTAAAGCGAATTTTCATGTTATCGTACATAGTGAAATGGTATAATATGTTTAATAAGCCCCGCCTTAATTGAAAGGAGTGAAAAAGCATGGATTTTGTACGGGTAATAAAACACAGTAATGATTTGGAAAAGTTTATAGATATACCTGAAGGATTAAAGAATAGGAAAGTAGAGATTATTATCCTTCCTTATACAGATCAAGAAGATATAGAACAAGGGAAAAAAAAGAGCTTGAGGGGAGCTCTATCAAAGTACAAAAATGAGTTTTTGCAAAATCAAGAAAGCGATGCTTGGTCTAAAAACGTGGTGGATAAATATGAAAATCGTTGATGCAAACATTGTCCTAAGATATTTGCTTAATGATCATGATGATTTGTCAGCGAAAGCAGCAATGATTATTGAAAATAACAAGGTGTTATTGCCGAATGAGGTAGTAGTTGAAGTTGTTTATGTTCTTGAAAAAGTGTACAGAGTAAAGAATGACGAGATATGTGATACTCTTTTAGAGCTGTTTAAGTACGATAATATCGACGTGGATGATATGGAAATATTAGAAGAAGCGCTCATTCTCTTTAAAGAAAGACGGCTAGACTTTGTTGATACTCTTTTATACGCCTATAATAAAGTGAAGGGGTACGAGGTATATACGTTCGATAAGAAGCTAAATAAGTTACTTAAGGAATAGGCATCATTGGAATGTGAACATTAATTATCACTATATAAACTAAACCAAAAGAAGTAACCACTTCCCTAAAACTAACGGATGAAGCTGGTTACTTTTTTTGCTGATCGAGTTATATAAGTTGAATTAAAGATTTACAACTGAACACACAAACGATCGATCGTTTGTTCTGGTTTCTGGTTGATTCGCTGAATAAAGGCTTGGACATTCTTTCTAATTTCTTGCACACTCGAATAGAACACGTTGTAAATCACGTCTGATTTCAGCCATTTCCATAGCCCTTCAATCAAGTTCAATTGCGGACTGTATGGTGGCAAAAAGACGAGCTCTAACCGATCTTCGTGTTCTTTTAAAAATGGCTGAATGAGTTTGGCATGGTGAATTCGAGCGTTATCTAAAATCATCACTATTT
>NZ_JXTH01000051.1 GCF_000836725.1 Anoxybacillus thermarum
CTCCAAAAGGGCCGCCAACAAGACAGCGAACACCTTTTGAAGAGTTCTGACTAATTGTTCCTCCAGCTCTTTTAATAAAGGCCATTCTGTGGTAAAATGTTTCATGGACTCTCTCCCTCCTGTTTTATTGATGTTGGTCATCACCATCATAGCAGGGAGAGAGTCCTTTTTGCATGACATTTGCTTTTTTCTACCGCGCTTCGCTTGGTGGCCCCGACGAGCGTCGCGAACAAAAGTTCGCAACCCTCGTCGGGGAATCATTCCTGAATGTCACCCACAAATATTTTACTCACACATGATCATCATCCATTGTTGTGGTTTCATCCCTTTCGTATGAACGACAATTTTAAATTGATCGCCGTCCATGCCAAACCCAACGTCCCTTCCATGCGGCTCACCGAGTTTAAACAATTTGCTGACATCGATTTGCTTTGTCGTTTCTTGTGAGAACAAAATCGTAATTTCTTGTTTCGTTTGCTTAATGGACTGAACGAGATGCTGTTTTGCATATATTTTCATTTCTGCAATTTGGAATAAATACGCCACTTCATCTGGATACTCACCGAAACGGTCTAACATTTCTTCTCGCAATTGTTCGAGTTCCTCTAACGAGTCAAGTGCGCGGAATCGTTTATACATCTCGATTTTTTGTTGTTCATTGGAAATGTAATGCTCCGGAATATATGCATCAACTTCTACATCAATTTCTACTTCAAACGGTTTTTCTTGCTTCATTCCTCGTCGTTCTTCAATAGCTTCTTTCAACATTTGAGAATAAAGCTCAAAACCGACGGAATCAATAAACCCGTGTTGCTGTGCCCCTAATAAGTTTCCAGCTCCTCGAATAGACAAATCGCGCATCGCAATTTTAAAACCAGATCCAAGCTCTGTAAACTCCTTAATCGCTTGTAATCGTTTTTCGGCTATTTCATTTAACACTTTATCTTTTCGATACGTAAAGTACGCATACGCAATACGATTGGAACGCCCCACTCTCCCACGCAATTGATATAGTTGGGAAAGACCCATTTTGTCAGCATCATAAACAATTAACGTATTTACATTTGGAATATCGACGCCTGTTTCGATAATCGTCGTACTTACTAACACATCGTACTGTCCTTCTAAAAACGCAAGCATGACCGCCTCTAATTCATGTTCGGACATTCTTCCATGCGCATACGTCACGCGCGCATCAGGCACGAGCATCGAAATTTCTTCCGCTTTACGATCGATATCTTCAATGCGATTGTAAAGAAAAAACACTTGTCCTCCGCGCGCCATTTCGCGCTCAATCGCTTCTCGCACAATGATCGGACTATATTCCATCACATACGTTTGTACGGGGAAACGATTTTCCGGAGGTGTTTCGATGACAGATAAATCGCGGACACCGATAAGCGACATATGCAACGTACGTGGGATCGGTGTAGCGGTTAATGTTAATACATCAATATTTGTTTTTAATTGTTTAATTTTTTCTTTATGAGCAACACCGAATCGTTGTTCCTCGTCAATAATTAATAAACCTAAATCTTTAAATGATACATCTTTTGATAAAAGCCGATGCGTACCAATAACCATATCGATTGTGCCGTCTTTTAAGCCTTGGATCGTTTCCGCTTGTTGTTTTTTTGTACGGAAACGACTCAATAAACCGACGTTAATCGGATATCCTTGGAAACGTTCACGGACCGTTTCATAATGTTGCTGGGCTAAAATCGTCGTTGGAACGAGAAATGCGACTTGTTTTCCGTCCATCATCGCTTTAAATGCAGCACGCAATGCTACTTCTGTTTTTCCATAACCAACATCCCCACATAATAGCCGATCCATCGGTCGCTCGCTTTCCATGTCCCGTTTAATTTCACGAATCGAACGAAGCTGATCTTCTGTTTCTTGATATGGGAACGCTGCTTCAAATTCCCGTTGCATTTCATTGTCAGGTGAGAAGGCATATCCTTTGCTTGCTTCTCGCTCCGCGTACAGTTTCATTAAATCTTCGGCAATATCTTGAACGGAAGACTCTACTTTCCTTTTCACTTTCTTCCATTCTGTTCCACCTAATTTATAAATTTTCGGTTCTTTTCCTTCTGAACCAACATATTTTTGGACGAGATCCATTTGATCAACAGGAACGTATAACGTATCATTCCCTTGATATTGAATATGAATGTAATCTTTATGAATCCCGTTAATTTCTAACGTTTCGATTCCTAAATATTTTCCAATTCCATGATTGACGTGAACGACATAGTCACCAACTTTTAAATCTGTATAACTTTTAATACGTTCCGCATTCGACAATTTTTGACGTCGCACAGGACGTTTCAATCGCTTTTTAAATAGTTCTTCTTCGGTAATGACGGCAAGCTTTTGCATCGACAATTCAAATCCTGCAACGAGCCCAGACGGAACGATTTGACATTTCCCATGGAATAATGCATCGTCTTTTCCGATTTGAATGGCATCAATCTCATAATCTTCCAATGTTCGTTTCAGCTTTTTCGCTCGTTCTTCGTCCCCCGCTAGCAACACAACAGCATAGTTTCCCTTTTGCCAACGTTCAATTTCTACCTTTAACAATTGCATTTGACTATAGAACACTTGCATTTGTTTGCAAGATATATTGACAATATTTTGCGGATGTGTATATGGGATATGACGTAAAAATAAAGACAAATAAATCTTTTGCCTCATCCGCTTTTGTAACACTTCGGGAAACGAATGAGAAATCGATACGTTTTGTACAATTTTTCCTTCTTCCAATAAGTTCGTATACCACTCTGCCTCTTCTTGCTCGAGTTTTTCTGCTACTTCTTGAATGCGACTCATTTCGTCAATGACAACTACACCGTTGTCAGGAATATAATCTAGCAAACTTGCAGCCGAAGGGTAAAAGAATGAGAAATACTTGTACATTTCTTCGATTGATTTTCCATTTCTCAGCTGTTCCAATTCAAACGACATATGTTCATATAAACGATTTTTCGTCTTTTCATCATGAATATGCTGCAACGTATCATGAAATTGTACTTCTAGTTTTTGAATAGCTTCAGCCATATGTTGTTGTTCAATAATGAGTTCCGTCGATGGACCGATGAATACCTCATCTATTTCAGCTACCGAACGTTGATCGTCAACTGCAAACGTCCGAATCGACTCAATTTCAATATCAAATAACTCAATGCGATAAGGAAGCTCTGCAGTAAGGGGATAAATATCAATAATACCCCCTCGAACGCTAAATTCCCCTGGCGTCGAAACGACCGATACACGCTCATATCCCATGGCAACAAATTGTTGCAAACAACGTTCTACATCCACTTGTCCACCAACACGAAAATGAAGTTGATAACGCTCCCATACATCTTTTGGTGGAAGTAGTCGTCGCAATGCAGCAATTGGAGCGATGACGATCCCTTTTTTCCTTTCACACCAATAGTTCAATACTTCTAAACGTTGTGCCCTCAATTCTGGACTAGCTACAGCTAATTCAGCTGCAATTAATTCATTGACCGGATAAAGAAATACTTCCTCCTCATCCACCAATTGAATCAGATCATCATATATTTTTTGTGCTTGAAATAAATTGTGCGTTACAATGCATAAAGGCCGTTCTGTCTCCTCGTACAAAGAAGAAATGAAAACAGAACGGGCTGAGCCAGATAAGCCTGTGACAAGCTGCTCTTTTAACCCATTGCGAATGCCCTCTGCAACCGATTGCATGTCCGCATGATTAATAAAATATTGTCTTAAGCCTCGCAAAAAATTCCCTCCTCTCCAACATAAATACAAAAACGCTTTGGGACCCCCAAAGCCAATTATTGAATAAACTTTTCATATTGATGAAGATCAGGATTCTGATCTAATGCTTCTTGGCAATGTTCACAAATGGACTTTACGTAAATTTCTCCTGAAGGGAGATACTGGATCATATCTAATTTTTCTTCTTCCGTTAAGCGATGAAAACCTAATTGCTCACTTTCTAAATCGGGCACATCAAGCGCCCCCATTTTCATGCCGCAATGACGGCAATAATAGTGTAATGCCATATCGCATCCCCTCCTAAATAGTCGATTTAATCGAATACATTTTGAACCATTTAGGAGGAAATTATTCAATTATTTATTGAATTCATTCATCACTTGAGCGAATGGAATGTGTAACGATCGCTCGCACGCATCAGCTGCCTTTTGAATCGCTTGATCGATATTTATTTTTTCTTCAGCTGTAAACCGACCTAATACGTAGTCGCTCACTTTCATGCCATTTTTCGGGCGATCGATACCGATACGGATACGTTTAAATTGCTCTGTCTTCAAATGATGAATAAGCGATTTCATCCCATTATGCCCGCCTGCACTTCCTTTCGGGCGTAAGCGAACCGTCCCTGTCGGTAAGTCTAAGTCGTCATAAATGACAATCACATCATCGACATCAATGTCATAATAATCCATCAACGGACGAACACATTCGCCCGATAAGTTCATATATGTAAGCGGTTTGCACAATATGACTTTTTCCCCCGAAATGATACCACTTGCAAATATACCTTGAAACTTCGTTTGATTAAGGGCAAAACCCCAGCGATGAGCAAGCTCGTCAACGACCATAAACCCCACATTATGTCTCGTTTGCTCGTACTCTTTCCCGGGGTTGCCTAAACCAACAAACAGTTTTGCCATTTCTTCTGCTCCTTCTCTCCATACTGCAAAAGACGTAACCAATGATGGCTACGTCCGTCACGGCGTTGTTTCGCGTCCTTCTTCCGATTCCGGTTTTCCTGGTTCTTGCTCTTCACCGCTATGAATTTCTTCTTCTTGCTTCGGTGGCAAGATCGACGCGATCACTTCTGTCGGATCATGATTGATTTCGTAAACACCGTTCGTTTGAATATGTGAAACTGTAACAACATCGCCTACTTGTAAATTTGCTATGTTTATATCGATGGACGGTGGGATATTTGACGGTAACGCCCGAATGGACAATTGATGCATCGCCTGCTGCAGTACGCCACCGTCTTTTACACCTGCTGCTTCACCAACCAAATGAATAGGAACGTGAACATCAATTTCTGTCTTTGCATCAACCGCTAAAAAGTCAATATGAATGACATCATGGCGAATCGGATGCTTTTGCATATCGCGAACGATGATGCGAATATGATCGCCATTTAGTTTCGCGTCTAAAAGACCGCTCCCGCCAGCAGCCCGCCATTGTTTCAAAAACTCGGCCGCATCAACAAAAACCGATTGGCTATTCGTTTTTTTTCCGTACAAAACAGCTGGGATGTGACCATGTTTTCGCATTTGTTTAACGTAAGAACGTCGATGATCTGCACGTAATTGAAGTTGTAACAATGAAATCACCTTCCTATTTTAGAATCGCTCATAGCTTCCCCTAAAATAGGAAGGTCTAAACGCCATTAATCGAACAATGCGCTAATTGATTGTTCTTCGTGTACGCGAATAATTGCTTCACCGATAAGCGGGGCAACAGATAGCTCTACAATTTTATTCGTTTTCTTTTCTTCAGGAATAGCAATCGTATTCGTTACAACAAGCTCTTTAATTTTCGAGTTTTGAATTCGTTCAATCGCTGGACCTGATAAGACAGGGTGCGTACAACATGCATACACTTCTTTTGCCCCATGCTCAGCTAACGCATTTGCTGCTAAAGTAATTGTTCCAGCTGTATCAATAATATCGTCCACTAAAATTGTCGTTTTCCCTTGCACATTACCAATAATGTTCATCACTTCCGCCACATTTGGTCTTGGACGGCGTTTGTCAATAATGGCAATAGGTGCTTTTAGGCGATCTGCCATTTTCCGTGCGCGCGTCACACCGCCGTGGTCTGGAGAAACAATGACAATGTCATCAAGCTGCTTTTCTTTAAAGTAATCTGCTAAAATCGGCACACCCATTAAGTGGTCGATTGGAATATCAAAAAATCCTTGAATTTGTGGTGCGTGCAAATCGAGTGTAATGACACGAGAAGCACCCGCTGTTTCTAATAAATTAGCAACCAATTTTGCAGTTATCGGCTCGCGAGAACGGGCTTTCCGATCTTGGCGAGCATATCCGTAGTACGGTATAACAATATTAATGGTTTTGGCAGACGCTCGCTTTAATGCGTCAATCATGATAAGCAATTCCATCAAATGTTCATTTACAGGAGCGCTCGTTGATTGAATAACATAAACATCGCAGCCACGAATGCTTTCTTCAATGTTAATTTGAATTTCCCCGTCGCTAAAACGAGAAACGGAGCATTTTCCTAGTTCAACGCCAATGACTTTTGCGATCTCTCGGGCTAAAATCGGATTCGAATTTAACGAAAATAACTTTAAATTAGAATTCAAATACTGAGACATGGGTAAGTAAACCTCCATTAGGATTTTTTCTTTTCTTGTAGACGTTCAACATAATTTTCTTTATTTGTTTGCCGAGCGCGCGCAATAGCTAAAGCGCGGTTAGGTACATCATCGGTAATGGTTGAGCCGGCCGCTACGTATGCTCCGCTTCCTACAACGACAGGGGCAATCAAGTTCGAGTTGCAACCGATAAACGCACCATCTTCAATTTTTGTCACATATTTATTTACCCCATCATAATTTACCGTAATCGTACCACAACCGATATTCACATCAGCACCTACTTCAGCATCTCCGATATAGCTTAAGTGCGATGCTTTACTTCCATTTCCAAACGTCGCTTTTTTAATTTCAACGAAGTTTCCGATTCTCACATCGTCGCCAATTTTAGATAGCGGACGAATGTGGGCAAATGGACCGATCGTTACATCGTTGCCTACTTCGCTGTCATGTACAACAGAATGACGAATCGATGTATTGTCACCAATACGACTATTTTTAATTTCGCTATTCGGTCCGATGATGCAATTTTCACCAATTACCGTATAACCTTCAATCCATGTCCCAGGATAAATGATCGTATCCTGTCCAATGTGTACATCAGGTGCTATATACGTATGCTCAGGATCGATGATTGTCACACCATTTGCCATATGTTGTCGATGAATGCGCATACGCATAATTTTTTCTGCTTGGGCGAGTGCAATGCGGTCATTCACACCTAACGTTTCTTCAAATATTGGTGTTTCGTACGCTGAAATGATTTCGCCTTGTTTTTTCAAAATTTCGATGACATCTGGTAAATAATATTCCCCTTGCGCATTATCGTTCGACACTTTCGTAAGCGCTTCAAATAGCGCATGATTATCAAAACAATACGTTCCTGTATTAATTTCACGAATCATTCGTTCTTCTTCTGTTGCATCTTTATGTTCTACAATTTTTTCGACATGTCCATCTTGATTGCGGACAATGCGACCATATCCAGTTGGATCTTCTGCAAGGGCGGTCAAAATGGTTGCTTTCGCTTTCGTCTGTAAATGATGTTGTAAAAGCGCTTCCATCGTTTCTGAGGTGATCAGTGGTGTATCTCCGCAAACAACGAGAGTCACACCATCTTTATCAGCTAAATGAGGTGCTGCTTGCATGACAGCATGCGCTGTCCCAAGCTGTTGTTCTTGAATGACGTACTCACTTTGGTTTCCGAGTTGTTCTTTGACTCGTTCTGCTCCAAAACCAACAACTGTAATTAATCGGTCTACATGTAACGTAGAAATTGCATCCACTACATGTTGTACCATCGGCTTCCCACAGACAGGGTGCAACACTTTATACAGCTTTGAACGCATACGCGTCCCCTGTCCAGCCGCTAAAATGATCGCATATCGTTTCATCGTAAGGCCTCCATACCTCTCTTTATCCATATTGAATATATATCAATTATGTATGTATTTCAAGGAAACATTGTCATCTACCAAAAAAATTCATCATTTTCACTATATGTTCTTTACTAATAGGATGAACATTACTTCCATATGAAAAGGACCCTTTTTTAACGAAAGGGTCCTCTCTTATGATTTACGAAGCACCTGCTTCTTCAAGCTCTTTTTCCAACTCACCAGCACGGTGATATTCAGCTAAAACAGCTTCTTGAATTTTCCCGCGGGTTGTTGAGTTAATTGGATGAGCGATGTCACGGAATTCCCCGTCAGGAGTGCGCTTGCTCGGCATAGCGACAAACAAGCCGTTATTGCCTTCAATCACACGGATATCATGAACGACAAATTCATGATCCAACGTAATCGAAGCAATCGCTCTCATACGTCCTTCGGTATTCACGCGGCGTAATCTCACGTCAGTCACTTCCATTCTGTTCACCACCTTTTCCCTATATAAGAACTTAAGTGAATTTATTCCACGTAGTTTTTTATTTTCCTGCTAACATAAAAAAAATTTTTTTACGATTGTTTGACAAGTGCAACGACTTCAATTTCAATTAACGCATCTTTTGGTAAACGGGCAACTTCAACAGCGGAACGCGCTGGTTTATGATCGCGGAAATATTGTCCATATACTTCATTCATCGCTGCAAAATCATTCATGTCTTTTAAAAACACTGTTGTTTTTACAACTGTTTCTAAAGACGCCCCTGCCGCTTCAAGTACGGCTTGTAAGTTTTTAAATACTTGATGCGTTTGTGCTTGAATGTCTCCTTGTACCATTTCTCCTTCCGGCGTTAAAGCAATTTGCCCAGAGCTGTAAAACATATTATTAACGATAATGCCTTGGGAGTATGGCCCAATCGCTTGTGGAGCTTGATTTGTGTGCACAACTTTCATGTCTCTTCCTCCTGTACGTAAAAATCATTTATTTTATTTGACAAAATGAAAGTAGTTTCCTTCTTCTACGGTAATTTGTTTTTCTTTGACATTCACAGACGTTAGTTTCACAAGGGAAACATATTCATCAACGAGTCGCTCTTCTGCTTCTTCCGACTCGACAAGCACACCAATGCCAACAACGTTTGCACGAAACTCTGAAAGCAAACTAATCATGCCGTTAATTGTTCCGCCAGCTTTCATAAAATCATCAACAATTAAGACGTTTGCCCCTTCTCTTAAACTCCGCTTAGATAAAACCATCGTTTGAATGCGTTTCGATGAACCGGACACGTAATTAATGCTGACCATTGATCCTTCCGTTACTTTACTATCACGACGAATAATGACGACAGGTACATTTAAAAAACTCGCAACTGCGTAAGCTAACGGAATTCCTTTTGTAGCAACCGTTACGACAAAATCAATATGTTCATGCGCAAACGCAGAAGCATATAGACGCCCAATTTGGTTAACGATGCGCGTATCACCGAGCAAATCCGTCATGTACAAATACCCCCCTGGTAATAATCGATCAGGGTCTGCTAGGGTTGTACATAATTGCTGAATAAACTGTTTTGCTTCTGCTTCCGACATTTTCGGGACATATTGCACTCCTCCGGCGGCTCCAGGAAGCGTGCGCAACAAACCGATTCCTTGTTGTTCAAACGTTTGCTTAATAATAGCTAAATCTTCGCTAATGGACGATTTTGCTGATCCATATCGCTCTGCAAAAAAAGTCAGCGGTACAAGTTGATGTGGGTGATAAAGCAAATAGTGCGTCATATCCACAAGCCGACTGCTTCGCCTTAATTTCATGTGATAACCTCCTTATTGTTCGTGCCTTTCCCCGATTAATCGAACAGCATATACGTGTTCACAAAAGCCCCGCAACCCGTTATATACACGTTGCAAACGCGAATCGTGTTGAACAAGGCCAAATACGGTTGGACCACTGCCACTCATTAACGATACATCTGCTCCAAAACGCTTCATTTGTTCTTTAATTTGAGCTACTTCCGGATGCATGTTTAATGTGACACTTTCTAGCACGTTCCCCGCGAGCGCACAAATTTTTTCATAATCTTTTTCTTTAATGGCAGCAACCATGCCGTCTACATTCGGATGATCAACAGATTGTAAATTCAAATTGCGATACACATCCCCCGTTGATACACCGATTGTTGGCTTTGCTAAAATGACCCAACTTGGCGGAGGTGCAGGAATATGTTCAATTTTTTCTCCTCGCCCTGTGGCAATTGCTGTTCCCCCATACACGCAAAACGGAACATCTGAACCGATTTCTGCACCAATTTCAGCAAGCTCATCTAAACTTAAACCTAATCCCCAAAGTTTATTCAACCCACGCAACGTTGCAGCTGCATCGCTACTTCCACCTGCAAGACCTGCTGCAACGGGGATACATTTCGTAATAGAAATGGCTACACCGCGACGAACACCGAACTTTTCTTTCAACAATTTTGCAGCTTGATACGCTAAATTTCGTTCATCATCCGGCACAAAACGATTGTGGGAGATAATTTGAATCTTATCACAATACAAATCCATTAACTCCACACGATCAGCTAAGTCAATTGTCGTCATCACCATTTTGACTTCATGGTAACCGTCCGGACGCTTATGTAATACATCGAGAGATAAATTAATTTTCGCTGGTGCTTTCACTAACAACCTCAACCTGTTCACCTACTTTTCCGACTTCAAACTTCTATCGACATTTTACCACAAAAAATAGTGAACAAATACGTGCCTTTTCAATAGCCATAAAAAAAGAGACTACCGATATCGGTCGCCTCCTTAACCGTTATGAGTGTGAGCTACTCATCGCTACTTGTTCATCATCTAGAAATGTAAGCTGCACCGTCTCTGTCAATACGTCTGCATAACTATATGATACACGTTCAAAAGCGTTTTCTTCTTGATCAAGTTCAACGACAAATACGGACGGATATGTTTGGGCTAACACGCCGCAACGCTCGATTGTCTTTCGACGCCCACCGTTCGCCTTTAATGTCAATCTTTTACCTAGATTCGAATCCAGAACTTTTTTAATTTCCGACAATGTTTTTCCCATCGTATCCACCTCACTATTATGTAGTATAACAAATAGAAATAAATAAGTCAAAAAATAAGAATTATATCAACAAAAAATATTTTGTGTCAATACTTTTGTCTTTATTATGGACAATAATAAAAAAAATTATGTATAAAAAGCGTTAAAAAACAAAATGATGTTGCCTCATCTTGTCTTTTTACCATAATGGCAAAAAGACAAGAGGCATTTGTTTATGTTTGCTCAGCAATCATCCGAAAAGGCATTCCGGTTCGCAACACACCTCGCGTCTCGACACCACCAAGCCCTTTTTCCCCCGTTAACGTATTTCTTAATACATCCCATACATTGACACGATCCATAAAAGGAGTAAAACTAATGCGCGAGACGATATATACAGGATCAAGCGCATGAATATTGACGCGTGCAGGCGAGCTAGCAAAGTTCGCACCTGCCCGAATAAGCGATTCGAAATGAGATTGACAAGCGCCAGCGAAAATGACGAGTTGATCGAGATTTGGAATTTTTTTACGTGCCTCTCGCACCGTTTGCACAAAATATTTCGAATGACGATACGCTTTTAAATCATCCATCGATCCTTTTGATTTTGAATATGCGTCATGCCCAGTGACAACTAAAATATCTGGACGCACTTGTTCAAGCAGCGGAATGATCCGATCAGGCATGTCTGTTTCATGACAATGAACACCATATACCGGAACCCCAATTCGTTCATACAGCTGCATACATTTTCGTAAATAAAGCGGGTCTCCATCAATATGAAGCACTCGTCCTGGAAGCTGGAAAAAATCCATTTTCACTTCGTATCCACCGGTCGCTTCATATTCACTTTTTTCCCGCAACAACCGATAATCTTGACGCAGCAATTTATAACATTGTTCAATATGTTGTTTCTCCTTTTCTTCTCGCTTCTTTTTTTCTCGCTCATCAATAACAACTAAATCAGAAAATGGAGCATCTGCGATGAGCCGAACGTCTTCTCCGTATAAAATTGCTTCTTTTTCACCCTCTTTTTCTTTTATATCAATGACTCGAAACAAAATGTCACATTCATACGATTTCCGTGCAACAATATCCCCAATTTGAATCATACACGCCCGCCCTTTCGTTTGTTTTGTTTGTAACATATGCAACGAAAGGACCGAACGTGTAAAAAAAGAGGCTTCAAGCCTCTTGCGAAAAAAAGTCGTATAGTCGCTCGCTCAAAATAGCAAATTCAGCGATAGTAAGCGTTTCTCCTCTTCGTTTCGGATCAATATGGGCACCCTCAAGCGCCTTTTCAATTTGTTCTTTTTTCTGTTTGCCGTTTGGCAAGTGACTCATTAAATTGTTTAAAATCGTTTTCCGCCGCTGTCCAAAACTCGCACGAACAACAGTAAAGAAAAAATCTTCATTCGACACAGCGACAGCAGGTTGTTCTCGCTTCAATAAACGAATGACTGCAGAGTCCACATTCGGCTTCGGTACAAATACCGTTCGTGGCACATGCATGACCGTTTCCGCATGTGTATAATATTGAACTGCAATCGTTAAAGAGCCGTAGTCTTTCGTTCCTGGCTTTGCCGCCATGCGCTCTGCTACCTCTTTTTGCAACATAACGACCATTCCACGAATAGGTAAACGATCCGTTAACAACTTCATAATAATCGGTGTCGTGACGTAATATGGTAAGTTAGCAACAACCATAATATCTTCTACATCCGCTAACTGTTCCGATATCACTTGTTGAACGTCAGCTTTTAAAATATCTTGGTGAATAATTGACACGTTTGAATACGGGGAAAGCGTATCTGCTAAAATCGGAAGAAGCCGTTGGTCAATTTCAAACGCGATCACTTTTTTTGCTCGGCGCGCTAATTGTTCTGTAAGCGCCCCAATTCCTGGTCCGATTTCAATAACACCTGTTCGTTCAGAAAGCTGAGCAAAATCAACAATACGATGTAAAATATTCGGTTCAATTAAAAAATTTTGTCCAAGACTTTTTTTAAACGAAAAACCGTATTTCGCTAAAATTTCTTTTGTACGCGTCGGTGTAGCAATATCTTTATACATGTTCTTCCTCCTGCATCACTTGCTTCATCGCTTCAACAAACTGTTCTTTTGAAATTTGAAACATTTGCAACCGTTTATGCAGTTGTTTTCCGTTTGTATAGCCGATTTTTAATAGTTTACCTAACTTTTCACGACGAGCACGCGCTAGCGGCCCCCCGATTAGTCCTGCATCAACAAGCTGCTGAAATGAAATCTCTTCTTGCGGATCGATCATTTCTTCGTACACACTTAAAAGCGCTGTGCGAATCGCTTCAATGGAAGCATGCTCAACGCCGAGCCCTTTTCCGTGTTTGCCTCTCGCTTCCTCACGTGTTAAAAATGCGTGCTTACATCCCGGCACACGCTCAGCAATTGTTTTACGAATTTTTTCTCCTGGGTAATCAGGATCCGTAAAAATAATAACTCCCCGCTGTTGTTGGGCTAAACGAATACGCTCGATCGTCTCATCATTAATCGCTGCTCCGTTCGTTTCAATCGTATCTGCATCTACCGCACGGCGAATCGCCACCGTATCGTCACGTCCTTCGACTACGATAATTTCTTTAATTTTCATAAAAACCTCCATCTATCCATTTATCTTCACTCATTATAACGAAAAAAACAGAGGATCGCGAAATCCTCTGCAGTTATTTTAAAATTTTAATTTTCACACGCTTTGTTCCCCAACGATATGCAGTCGATTTATTTGGAAAAAATACGTCAATTTTATATCCTCTTACATTCGCTCCTGTATCTGCAGCAACAGCATATCCGTACCCCTCAACGTATACTTTTGTTCCAAGCGGGATGACACGCGGGTCGACGGCAATTACCTTGGCGTTTGGATTTGAACGCAAATTTATGCCTGTTGCGGTCGTTCCAGAACAGCCACCACAATACGCTGTATATGCTGTGGCAATCACATAAAGCTCTTCAGCTACTTCACTACTTCCACGGGAAGCTAATATTCTCGGAGGCTGTTTTGTGCCAATGGCAACAATGCGACTTTTGCTCGGCTTAATTGTCTCTGTTTTAATAAGCTTGCGTGACACTTCTTTTCCGTTTTCTAAAATGACTTCATATTGCTTCGCGACAAGCCCTTTTTCTCCCTCGCTAATCACTTTTTGTTTCCCTTTTTCCAATCGTGCATCTTTCTTTTTTACAACAGTATAATTGACTGGCTCTTCCACTACATCGGTGACTTTTTCAACTCGAACAATGTTTATTTTTGTGTTTGGTTGAATCATGTCATTCAATTTTGGTTGAACGCGATCCAGCTCTCGTAATGTAATATGTTGTTTAGCTAAAAAGTCAGCGACCGTAGTCGAAGTAGACCAAACTTGTTGCTGTTTGCCGCCGTCATTTAATGTAATCGGAAACGCTTTACTTATCACTATTTTCATGTTGTCTTTTACTTTTTCGTCGACGTTTGGTGATATTTCGTCATAGTCACGAAGCTGGATTTGCTGAATATGCAATACATCCTTCACCGTTTTCGCCGTCGTCCTTAATCTCTTTTCTACCCCATCAACGACTAATACAATCGGCTTGCTTGCTTCCCATTTCACCGTTAAATGATCAACAATTTTAGTTTTCGGAGAAGGGGATATAAAATCTCCATGTTTTAACTGAATATTTTGTTCTTTTAGCAACTCAGCAACTGTATTTGCATGCGTACGCACTTTTTGCTCTTTTCCGTTTGTATACAACATCACCGTCTCTTTTGTCCATTCATAGCTAGCATATCCCGTCATGCCGGATAAGGCTAAAAACCCTCCAGTAGCAAGCGCAATCTTCTTTTTTGATGTTGATTGCAATAATTTTTTTACATACGTAATCAAAATAAAAACGCCTCCTTTTCCGATAGATGACCGTGACGATCCTCCCTTTCTATGAAGCTTATTATCTATTATTCAAAATATTCTTTCATAAGGGAAGGAAGACTTGTCGACAAGCTTATTGTATGCTCGTAAAGAAAGTTGTAGAACAATCTCGTTTCATCTTTTATTTAGACAAGCCTTCCTAATCATCGACACGATTCTCTATCAAATGATGCCGAATAATCGCTTCGCATTGTCGGACGTTTTTTGGGCGACTTCTTCAAAAGATAACCCTTTTAATTCGGCGATCGCTTCGGCAATATATTTGACGTAGCTCGGTTCATTCCGTTTTCCTCGAAACGGATGTGGCGTTAAATAAGGACAGTCCGTTTCAATAAGCAACCGATCAAGCGGAATTTCTTTCGCCACTTCTTTCGGTTTTTTTGCATTTTTAAACGTCACAGGACCGCCAAACGAAATATAAAAATTCATATCCATGCATTGTCTTGCCACTTCTATACTTCCGCTAAAACAATGCATTACGCCTCCGACTTCCTCAGCGCGCTCTTCTCGTAAAATATCAACAATATCGGCTGTCGCATCGCGATTATGTATAATAATCGGCAACTTTACTTTTTTCGCTAAACGAATTTGTTTTCGAAATACTTCCTTTTGTACGTCTTTCGGTGATTGATCCCAATAATAGTCAAGCCCCATCTCACCGAGCGCGACAACTTTCGGATGCGCAGCTAAACGTTCAATCATGATGAGGTCTTCATCAGTCATATGAATCGCATCGACAGGGTGCCATCCGACAGCTGCGTAAATAAAAGAATATTGCTCCGCTAACTCCATTGCTCGTTGAATGGTTGGACGATCAAAGCCGACAACAACAATATGTGACACACTTTCTGCACGTGCTCTTTCAATTACTTGTTCAACATCTTCGTTAAATTGTGTCGCATTTAAATGTGCATGTGTATCAAATAACATATAACCCCTCTTTTCTTCCGATGTTCAGTTTACCACACAATCCCGTTACATAAATCACAGCTATATAACAATTACATTACAAAATAGAAACAAAGAGGTGTCTTTGCAACACCTCTTTACTTCACTTTTGCTCCGTTTGGAAGCGATTCATCCACTGTCGCCAATGACAATACCCCATCTTTTTCCCCAGCTAAAATCATGCCTTGTGACAGTTCTCCGCGCAATTTCACAGGCTTTAAATTCGTCACGCAAATGACTTTTTTTCCAATTAAATCTTCGGGTTTGTAATGTTTTGCAATACCTGATACGACTTGTCGCTTTTCATAGCCTAAATCAAGCTGCAATTTAAGCAAGCGATCCGCTTTTGGAATTGGCTCAGCATGAATTACTTGTGCGACGCGCAAATCCACTTTCATAAAATCATCAATCGCAATTTCTTCGCTTTTCTCTTCATTTTGTTCCTGCTTTTCTTCTACGTTTGCTGACGTCCCTTTCATTTGTGCTTGAATATATTGCACTTCTTCTTGAACGTCTAAACGTGGGAACAGTGGGGCCCCTTTTTCAACCATTCGCTCATGTTGTGAAGAACCAAACGTTTGTAAGCTGTCCCAGCCCATTAGTTGTTCATCTCGAACGCCAAGTTGAGCAAACATTCGTTTTGGTGTTGCTGTTAAAAACGGTTGCAATAAAACAGCTACATACCGAAGAGACTCCGCTAAGTGCGACATGACGGAAGCTAACTGTTCACGAGCTGCTTCATCCTTCGCTAATACCCATGGTTGCGTTTCATCAATATATTTGTTCGTGCGGCTAATAAGCTGCCAAACAGCTGTTAAAGCTTGTGAAAATTGCATTTGTTCCATCGCTTCTTCATATTGTTTAACGGTATCATACGCCGTTTGTACAAGCTGTTCATCAAACGGGGTGTGCGTGCCACTATACGCAGGAATACGGCCCGCAAAATATTTTTCAATCATCGCTACCGTCCGGTTAAGCAAATTACCTAAATCGTTCGCTAAATCATAGTTTATACGCTCAACAAAACCTTCTGGTGTAAACACACCATCTGAACCAAACGGCACTTCACGAAGTAAATAATAACGTAACGCATCTAAGCCATACCGATCAATTAACGTAACTGGATCAACGACATTTCCTTTCGACTTCGACATTTTTCCGTCTTTCATGAGCAACCAGCCGTGCGCAAACACTTTTTTCGGAAGCGGAAGATCTAAAGCCATTAACATAATTGGCCAGTAAATCGTATGGAAACGTACAATTTCCTTCCCAACAAGATGAACATCTGCCGGCCAATACGTTTTATATTTTTCATCATTTTCTGTTCCATACCCTAACGCAGTAATATAGTTTGACAGCGCATCAATCCATACATAAATGACGTGCTTTGGATCACCTGGAACAGGAATGCCCCAATCAAACGTTGTCCGCGACACAGCTAAGTCCTCTAAGCCTGGCTTAATAAAGTTATTAATCATCTCATTTTTGCGCGATTCCGGCTGAATAAATTGCGGATTTTCTTCATAAAACGCTAATAGGCGATCGACATATTTGCTCATGCGAAAAAAATATGATTGTTCTTTTACTTTTTCTACAGGACGTCCACAGTCTGGACAATTTCCTTCAACTAGTTGTCGCTCAGTATAAAACGATTCACACGGAGTACAATACCATCCTTCATATTCGTCTAAATAAATATCCCCTTGTTCTAAAAGACGGGTGAAAATTTTTTCAACGACTTGCTTATGGCGCTGTTCTGTCGTACGAATAAAATCGTTATAAGAAATGTCGAGTTTTTTCCAAAGTTCTTTAATTCCAGCAACAATGTCATCCACATATTGCTGTGGAGTAACCCCTTTTTCCTCTGCTTTTCGCTGAATTTTTTGGCCGTGTTCATCTGTTCCTGTTAAGTACATCACATCATAGCCGCGCATCCGCTTATATCTTGCCATCGCATCGCCAGCTACCGTCGTATAAGCATGACCGATATGTAATTTATCGCTCGGATAATAAATGGGTGTGGTAATGTAAAACGTCTTTTTTGTCACTTTTACCCCTCCTTGTTGCATGTTTAGTAGAAACGCTCTCGCCCAAAGGACGAGAGCGATTGCATATTTTTATTCTTGATCAGTACATCTATTCCTCTTATCTCACCAAAATATACATAAAAATAAAGAGCGCTGTCAACTATTCGACATGGGATTGTCGATAAATTGCATGTTTTTTGTCGAATTTTGTCGAAAAAATAATGAAAAAATTGTCGAGTGTGAGTAAAATATTTGTGGGTGACATTCAGGAATGATTCCCCGACGAGGGTTGCGAACTTTTGTTCGCGACGCTCGTCGGGGCCACCAAGCGAAGCGCGGTAGAAAAAAGCAAATGTCATGCAAAAAGGACTCTCTCCCTGCTATGATGGTGATGACCAACATCAATAAAACAGGAGGGAGAGAGTCCATGAAACATTTTACCACAGAATGGCCTTTATTAAAAGAGCTGGAGGAACAATTAGTCAGAACTCTTCAAAAGGTGTTCGCTGTCTTGTTGGCGGCCCTTTTGGAGGA